>NZ_JACARS010000092.1:0-61169 GCF_013386485.1 Pseudomonas sp. P7758
GCCCCGGCGAGCCGGCGCAAAGCGCGCGCAACTTCCTCGGTTTTCGCGACGGTTCGGCCAACCCGAACTCCAACGACAACAAGGCGATGGATCAGATTGTGTGGGTCCAGCCAGGCAGCGACGAACCGGCCTGGGCCGCCAACGGCAGCTACCAGGCGGTGCGGATCATCCGCAACTTCGTCGAACGCTGGGACCGCACCCCGCTGCAAGAGCAAGAAAGCATCATTGGCCGGATCAAGACCAGTGGCGCGCCCATGGATGGCCAGAAAGAAACCCAGGTCCCGGACTACAGCAAGGACCCGGAAGGCAAGTTGACCAAGCTCGATGCCCACATCCGCCTGGCCAACCCGCGTACTGCACAGACCCAGGCCAACCTGATCCTGCGCCGGCCGTTCAACTACTCCAACGGCGTCAACAAAAACGGTCAGCTGGACATGGGGCTGTTGTTCATCTGCTACCAGGCTGACCTGGAGAAAGGCTTTATCAGCGTGCAAACCCGGCTCAACGGCGAGCCTCTGGAGGAATACCTGAAGCCGGTTGGCGGCGGTTACTTCTTCACCTTGCCAGGCGTCACCGGGGCCCAGGATTTCATCGGGCGCACGCTGCTTGATGCGACACATCCACAAACCACTGCCAAAACCTAAAACAAACCCCAGAGCGGAAATCGTCCCATGAAGAAGTCGTCTCTCGCATTGTCGTTGTTAATGAGCCTTTCGCCGCTGGCCGCCTTCGCCGCCACCGCGCCGCTGGACCTGGTAGGGCCGGTGTCGGACTACAAGATCTATGTCACCGAAGAAATCGGCGAGCTGGTCACCCAGACCCAGGCGTTCACCGACGCCGTGAAAAAAGGCGACCTGGCGACCGCCAAGAAGCTGTACGCGCCAACCCGCGTGCACTATGAGTCGATCGAGCCGATCGCCGAACTGTTCAGCGACCTCGACGCCTCCATCGACTCCCGCGTGGACGACCACGAGAAAGGCGTGAAAGCCGAAGACTTCACCGGCTTCCACCGCATCGAGTACAGCCTGTTCTCCGAGAACACCACCAAAGGCCTCGACGCCCTGGCGGACAAGCTCAACAGCGACGTACTGGACCTGAAAACCCGCGTGGACGGCCTGACCTTCCCGCCGGAAAAAGTCGTGGGTGGTGCTGCTGCTCTGCTGGAAGAAGTCGCCGCGACCAAGATCTCCGGTGAAGAAGACCGCTACAGCCACACCGACCTGTATGACTTCCAGGGCAACATCGACGGCGCGAAGAAAATCGTCGACCTGTTCCGTCCGCAGATCGAGAAGCAAGACAAGGCCTTCGTTGCCAAAGTCGACAAGAACTTCGCCACCGTGGACAAGATCCTGGCCAAGTACAAAACCAAGGATGGCGGTTTCGAGACCTACGACAAGGTCAAGGAAGCCGACCGCAAAGCCCTGGTTGGCCCGGTCAATACCCTGGCGGAAGACCTGTCCACACTGCGTGGCAAGCTTGGCTTGAACTGATCCAGACGCTGCATGCTCTCGCCCGGCCTGCCGGGCGAGAGCCTTCCTCAGGCTGACGCCACCTGCACTCCGTCCGAAGGCCGCAAGGCATCGCGGATAGTCCGCAGCTTCAAGCACGTTTCCTCGTACTCACTCCCGGGATCCGACTCGGCGACAATGCCGCAGCCGGCGAACAGGTGCGCCTCACAGCCTCTGATCAACGCCGAGCGCAACGCCACGGCAAATTCACCATCACCCTGCGCATTCATCCAGCCCACTGGCGCTGCGTACCAGCCACGGTCGAGCTGCTCGTGCTCTCGGATATAGGCCATCGCCTCACGTCGCGGCAAGCCACCCACCGCCGGCGTCGGGTGCAGGGCCTGCACCAGTTGCAGCAATTGCACCTGGGGATGCAAGCGGCCCATCACCGGCGTCAACAGGTGCTGCACGTTGGCCAGCCGGTGCAACTGCGGCTGGCTGGCAATGTCGAGCATCGCGCAATAGGGCTGCAATGCTTCGCGCAGGGTTTGAACCACCAGGGTGTGTTCGTGGCGGTCCTTGGGGCTGTCCATCAAGGCCTGGCCAAGTTCGGCATCGTGCTGCTCGTGACGACCACGCGGGCAAGTACCGGCCAACGCCACCGTGTTCAGCGTGCCACGAGTCACCCGCACCAGCCGCTCCGGCGTTGCGCCGAGAAAGCAGCTGTCACCACGGCTGAACGCAAACAGGTACGCCTGGGGATAGGCCGCCTTGAGGTTTTCCAGCAGCGGGCCACAGGGGATCGTCCGTGAGGTGGTCAACCGCACTTCGCGGGCCAGCACCACCTTGCGCAGGTCGCCGGCGTTGATGCGCTGCACGGCCGTCGCCACGGTGTCTTGCCATTGCTGCGCGCTGATGGTGTTTTCGTCGCTCGGTGTGCCGAGGGGAATCTCCTGGCGTGGCGCACTGGCGTAGCGGGACAGAAGCAACGTCCACTGGGTTTCCAGGCTCTGGGCGCAACGCACCGCGTCCGCCCCGGGCTCCAGCCACTGGCTGAAGATCACATGATGTTGCTCGGCTTCCCGCAGCAGCAGGATGCGCGGCAGCACCAGGGAGGTGGCGGCGAATGACTGCCATTTGAGCGAGCGTGGGCCCTTCGGGTCAAACGCAAAGCCGCCACACAGCAACGGCTGGCGCGGCCCCACCTGATGGGCCTGGCTGAGCAACGCCTGCCACGCCAGGGCACTGGCGTTGAAGCGGTCATCGGCCCCGGGGCTGATTTCCTCGGTACAACCAAAGCCGGCCATGGCCAGTGCGCCCCGGTCACTTGACCAGAACAGGCTTTGCCCGAGTACCTGGCGGTTGGCGGCAAATAACCGCAGCGGGTCCAGGCGCTCCGAGGCCAGGCTGAACACCACCAGCACTGCGCCGCCCTTCTCGCGCGCCAGGCGTTCGCCCTCGGTCAGCGCCTGAAGCAATCCCGGCAGACGTTCACTCATGCTCCGCTCCTTGATGCTGCTGGCGCCAGTGGCGCACTTGCTGGTCGATATTCCATTGGATGATCTGCGCAAACAGCGGGACCACGAACATCGGGTCCAACCCTTCGCGCTCGGCCCAGCGGCGGCGATGGGGCAGCATGGCGGCCACCCGCTCGGGGGCGGCGATGCTGGCTTCGTCAGGCTTGAACTGCGCCGCAGCTTTCACATAGGCCAACCGCTGGCCGAGAGCGCGGATGATCTGTTCGTCCAACGTGTCGATACCCAGGCGGACGTCTTCCAGCCCGCTGCACTGCTCAGGTGTTTTCATAGGATTCTCCGGTCATGGGGTCGACGGCCAGCACTGCCACGCCGGTTCGGCGGGGCTGCCCAGCAACAGTTCCAGGTGCTCGATCAGGTCGGCCTGACTGTCGCGCAGGTAAAAATGCCCGCCGTTGAAGGTTCGAAAGTCGGTGACCTGGCGCGTCACTTCCGACCAGGCATGGGCTTCCTCCCGATCGACTTCGCGGTCGGTGCTGCCCAGGCATACGCTCACGGGCACGTCCAGCAGCTCGCTGATATCGCCGCAGTAGTTTTCGATCAGGCGGTAATCATTGCGCAATGCGGGCAGGTAAAGTGCCTGCATCTCGGGTTCGTCCAGGGGTGATGGCGCACCACCCGACAGGCGCCGCACATCCGCCAGCAGACCGGCATCCGGGCCCTGGTGCAATTGGCTGTGACGTTGCCGGTGAGGGGCCGGATGGGCGGAGACGATCAGCCGTTGCAGGTCCTTGCCCTGGCGGTTCAGGCGCCGCGTCACCTCATAGGCCAGCGCCGCACCCATGCTGTGGCCGAACAGCACCAGCGGCCGGTCGGACAGGTCCCACAGCGCCCGGGTAATAGTGCCCGCCATCCATTCCAGGCTGCCGGGCCAGGTTTCACTCAGGCGCTCTTCGCGGCCGGGGTATTGCACGCTGACCAGTTCGATGTCAGCCGGCAACAGTGCCTGCCAACCGCTGAAAAATCCCGCGCTGCCGCCGGCGTGGGGCAGGCAGACCAATCGGCAACGCGGCGTTTGATGCTGCGGGTAACGTCGCAGCCATGGGCTGGGGATTTTCTTCATAACACGCCCTCCTCCAGTTCAGTGGTGACGTGGATCCGGGTCTGCGGCAACCAGCGCAGCACCTGACGCAAGCAGTCATCGGCGTCCATCACCTGGGCAGCGTAGTGCGTGCCTTCGGGCAGTTTGGCCAGTTGCAGGGCGCAGATTGCCGCCACTGTGCCGGTCAACGCCGAGCCGTCGGCGGCACGCAACCAGGCGGTGGCCTGCTGCGGTTCGCCGTGTTGCAGGCCTGCCATTTCGACTGCGAGCAACTGGTAAGGCGTGCGCCCTGCCAGGTCCAGCGCACTGGCCTGTACCAGGGCGGCAATGTTCTCTGCCGTGTGTCGCAGAGCCGGTGGCGAGCCCTGAATGCGCCCGAGTGCGGCCCGCAGGTGGCCGCCGTCGAACAGGTTGTAGGCCTGGGCTTCGCGCACCCGCAAGTCAGTAAACAAGCGCTGTTGCTCAGTGGTTAGATACGGGTGGGCCGTTACGGGACCGCCCACCAGCCAGGGCCGCTCGAAGTGTTCATCGACGAGTACGGCGGACTTGATTGCACGGCCATCGCACCAGCCCATCGAGGCCTGGCCATAGCCGTTGCCGAGGCTCAATAGAAAGTCCTCGGCCGCCGTTGTCGACAACCGCCCAAGTCCGACGGCATAGCAATGCACGGCATCGACGCGCTCGAACGACGCCGCAAGCACCTTGGGAAACAACCCCGACAGCCCGGGCAACATGCCGGCTGATAACACCACACGACGACCCGGCGGCAACTGAGCGGGCAGCAGCTGATGCAGCGGATCATCGCCGCCGACATCGATGTAATCGGCGCCACTGGCCAAAGCGGCCAGCGCCACCCGGTCGAGCACCTGGTAGCTGGGGCCCGCGCAATTGATCAGCAGGTCGCAGCCGCTGCAAAACGCCGCCAGGCTTTGGGCGTCCCACAGGTCCACTTCACGGATCTCGGCCTGCCCGTTCAACTCGCCGTCGTTAAAACGCTGCCCTTGCCCAGGGTCGCGACCGCCCAGGCGCAAGCGGCAATGGCCGACCAGCACCCGCGCAACCTGCCGACCGACATGCCCATAGCCGCCTACAATCCCGACTCTCACGCCGCCACCTGCGCCAGCCGTTCGAACGCGCGGGCCACGGCTTCGACCTGGGGGCTCTGCATGCAGCTGAAGTGGTCGCCCGGCACGTCCACCACCTGCAATTCGCCAAGGCACAGGGCCTGCCAGTATTGGCTCATGTCGCGGTGCATGCCGGGCAGTACCTGGACTTCACCGCACTGGCGGATAAACACCATGTCACCGTCGTAAGGCGTGGCCTGATGCAAGGCGACGGCGGCCAGGCTGTGGCGCAGCACCTGCAGTTGCTCGCGCAGCCAGTCCAGGTCGCTCAGTTGCGAGCCGGCGTGGCGCATCGCGTCTGCAATTGCCTGCAAGCGCTCATCTGCCGACTTGGATGCCAGGGCCCGCAGGCAGGCCAGGGCCGTGGCACAGTCGGGCTCATCCTGCAGCGCCAGCAACGCACCTTGGGGCACGCGGCCCGGAGTTTGGCGCAGCACCTTGGCAATCGCCCGCTCCATCGCCTGTTCATCCACCGGGTAACCCAGGGTGTGCGGGTCGGCCTGCATCACGCGGGCGAACACGTACTCCGCCAGCAGGTCATCCTCGATCATGAACGGCACGCGGTAGCTGCTGATCACTGTCAGTTGCAGCACCTCGATGTCCCTCGCCGCGAGGCATGACGCCAGCTCCGTCGCCAGCAACCCGCCGAGGCAATAACCGACGATGCTCACCTGGCGCCGGCCTTCGGCGTGCAAGGTGTCGGCATAACGCTCGGCCAGTTCACGAATCGCCGTAGCCGGTGCCAGAGCCAGGTAACCCGGTACATCATTGAGCACCAGCCCCTCCAGTGGCGCTTCTTCCCCGAGTGCAGCAAACAGCGCGCGATACGGTGCCAGGGTGCCGCTGCCATCATGGACAAAGATCCGCGCCGGGCCTTGCGCCTCCTCACGAATCCGCACCAGCGGCGACAGGCTCTCGCTGCCCTGCCCCCGCAGGTAATCCGCCAGGGCCGCAACGGTGGGCTGGTTGATCAACTGGCGCAGCAAATCCCCCCAGGGCACGTTACGGGCCTGGGGCAGGCTTTCCCGCAGGCGACCAACCACCTGCGCCACCAGCAATGAATCACCGCCCAACTCAAAGAAGCCCTGTTCACGGCCCACACTGGGCACCCGCAACAGGGTTTGCCAAACCTCTGCGATACTGCGCTCCAGCGCATCCAGCGGTGCAGCCCCGCTGTTGGCCTGTTGCGTGGCCTGGGCCATGCCGAGGTTGGCCAACGCCTGGCGGTCGACTTTGCCGTTGACCGTCAGCGGCATTTCATCCAGTACCCGCCACTCGGTGGGTACCATGTAATCCGGCAGGCGCTGGCCCAGATGCGCGCGCAACGCCTCCGGCTCAAGGGTCTGGCGCTCGGTCTTGAAGCGCGTGATGAACAGGTGCTGGCCGATCTGTGACATCGCATCGTCAGCTGCCGGCATGCACAGCGGCGTCTGCGCGCCGGCTTCCTGCAACAGTTGCTGCCACTGCTCGCGGCGGATGAACGTGGTGTCCTGCTCGGCGCGGAAATCCTCGAACGCGGTCAGGCCCTCCTTGAACTCCATGGACGCCATGATCTGGTAGGTGTCGCGGGTGGCTTCGATAAAGATCAGCCAGCCGCCGGGGGCGAGCATTTCCCGCAGCCGGGCGAGTACCTGGCTGGCATGCCGCGAGTTGTGCAGCACGTTGGCACACAGAATCACATCCAGGGAGTTGGCGGCGATGCCTTGGGCCCAGTGGTCGAGGTTCAGGTCAAACAGCCCGTAGCTGACCCACGGAAACTCGACGAAATGCTCCCGCGCTTCGTTGAGGAAAAACTGCGACAGGTCGGTGAACTGGTAGTCCACCGCCAAGCCGTCCAGGGCCGGAATCAGGTCGGCACTGGTGCCGCCCACGCCTGCGCCGATTTCCAGCAACTGCAGACGCCAGCCCGCCGGTTGCAGTGCGGCGATTTCCTGCACCGCCGCACACACCGCCTGGTTCAGGTACTGGCTGATCAGGTTCTTGCGATAGGCGCCTTCGGCGGTGTCGGTACGGCCTTCGGGAAACAGCAAGTGCAACGGGTCGAGCCGGTCGCTCATCAGGGCAGGCAATTGCTCCTGGCTTTCCCGCAGGTAGCGCAGCACTTCACCGCCCCAGCCCACACTCGGTTCCAGCGCCTCGATGCGCTGCCACAGCTGACGGTATTCAGCACCCGAGACCCGCAGTGACGAATAGGCGCCGGTGCCTGGGTTGCGGTCTACCAGTTGTTCGCGATGCAGCGCTTGCAGCCAGCGGCGGATCAGCCGTTCGTTGCGTGGCGCCACTTCGCACAGGCTCATGATCTGGGCCAGGTCGTGCTCGACGCCCGGTTGATCAAACAGCCCCGGGCGTTGCAGGGCCAGGCCCATGGAGAGCAACGCGGCACGCTCGACGCAATCGGACATCTGCGTAATCAGCGCTTCCGTCAGTTGGCCTTTCACGCCGTTGGCCGCCGCCAAGGCGTTGGGTGCCAACCGGGTCGGCCAAGGCAATGGAGTATCACGCAAAGTCCCGCGCACGCAGGCCTGCAAACGCCGCTCGAACGCGCCCTCGCCCGCAGCGACCACCACGGCCGATTCGACATGAGGATGACTGAGCAAGGCACTTTCGACTTCCGCCAACTCGATGCGATGCCCGCGAACCTTGACCTGGAAATCCTCACGGCCAAGGAACTCAATCAACCCGCTTTCAAGGTAGCGCCCCAGGTCGCCGGTGCGGTACAGCCGCTCGCCGCTGTGGGCATGCTCGATAAAACGCTCGGCGGTTTTCTCCGCGTCCCCCAGGTACCCCATCGCCAACCCCGTGCCGGCGATGAACAGCTCACCGGCAACGCCTTGCGGGCGATCGCGGCCTTGTTCGTCGAGCACCATGAAGCGTTGATTGGCCAGCGGCGCGCCGTAGGGAATGCTGCGCCATTGTGCGTCCACCTCGGTGATTGGATAGGCAATCGACCAGATCGCCGCTTCTGTGGCGCCGCCCAGGCTGATCAGTTGGAGCTCAGGCAACAACGCAGCGATTTCGGCGGGCAGGTTCAGCGGGATCCAGTCGCCGGACAGCAAGGCCAGGCGCAGGCTCTGAGGTGCCGCGGCCGGCACGGCTTGCAGGTAATGGGCAAGCATCTGCAACTGCGCGGGCACCGAGTTCCACAGGGTCACACCGTGCTCGCGGGCGCATTCGGCCCAGTGGGACGGGTCGGCGCGGCGTCCGGCGTCGGGCAACACCAGGGCGCCACCTACGGCCAGCAGGCCGAAGATGTCGTACACCGAGAGGTCGAAGCCCAGGCTGGCCAAGGCGAGTACCCGGTCTTCGGCGCCGATGGCGAAGCGCTGATTGATATCCACCACCGTGTTGAGGGCCGCCTGGTGACTGATCATCACACCCTTCGGAATCCCGGTGGAGCCGGAGGTGTAGATCACGTAGGCAAGTTGTTGCGGTGTCACCTGCGGCGCCGGCAGTTCACGTCCGGCACTGGCTGCGGCCTGATCAACGGGTATGCACTGGGTCACCTGGGCGGGCCAGGCCACGTCCTCGCTCAACCACGACTGGCTGAGCACCCGGCTGACCTCGGCGTTCTCAAGAATCAACGCGCGCCGCGCCATCGGCTGATTAGTGTCCAGCGGCAGGTACGCCGCGCCGGCCCGCAAGATCCCGAGTACACCGACCACCTGGTCGATGCCTTTTTCCATGCATACCGCGACCCGCTCGCCGGGCTGGCAACCGCCATCCAGTAACTGCTCGGCAATCGCCTCGGCACGGGCGGCGAGTTGCGCGTAAGTGAGCTGTCGCGCGCCCTGGATCAGGGCGACACGTTGGGGTTGCGCCCGGGCCTGGCGAAAGAACGGTTCATGCAGCAAGCCTGGGGGAATCGGCTGCGCCGTCTGGTTGATCAACTCCCGCACCAGTCGCTGGGGTGCCGGCAGTTCAAGGCAATCGTCCAGGGTCCAGGCCGAAGGCTCCCGCGCCAAGCGCTTGAGCAGACGTTCGAAGGTGTCGAACATCGCTTCCAGCATGGCCTCATTGAACACGCCCTGGCGAATGTCCCAATTGATGAACAGGCCGTTGTCGCGCTCGCTGACCTGGCAATCAATCAACACTTGCGGGGTCTGGCTGATGCCGTGCACCAGTTCTGCGCCGGGCATAAATGCCCCGCCGCCACTTTCGCCACCGGCGCCCAGGGTGCTGGTGAAGGCATAGGGCATCAAGGCCGCATCACGGCCTTTGCGCCGCGCCAGTTCGCGCAGTACTTCAATGCCGGAACACAGGCGGTGGTCCATGTCTTGCCACAGTCGCTCCTGCAACTGCTGGCTGCGTTCACCAAAGCTGCCGCCTTGCAGGGTCTGGACTTCCAGCAATTCCACCGAGCTGAAATCCCCCACCAGCCGATCGACCTGCGGGTGCAGCGACAGGCGATTGAGCAAGGTCAGGCTCAAGCAGAAATGCCCCTTGCGGCTCCAGCGCCCCAGGGTTTCGGCATAGCAGGAAAGAATCGCCGCCGACGCACCCACGCCGGCCGCCGCTGCATTCAGGCGCAGGGCGTTGAAATCCCGGGCCTCCAGGTTCAGGGCGCGGCGCTCGAAACGCGGTCCGCTGGGAGCGCCCTGCATGGGCAATTCCGGAGCACCGGGCAGGCTGTCGACCCGCGCCCACCAGTACTGGCGGTCACGCTGGTAACGCGGCTGTTCCCGCAACCGGCGCTCGCCCAGTACGTAGTCGCGAAAACTGATGGGCGCCGCCGGCGGCAAGGCTTCGCCACGATAGACCTGCTGCAACTCGGCCAACAGCATGCGCACGCTCTGGTAGTCGCACACCAGCAGATCCACTGAGAGATGCAGGCGCGCATGTTCACGGCCCTGGCTGACGCACAACTCGATCAGCGGCCACTGCTGGGGCGACGCCAGGCGAATTTCCATGCGTTCGCGCAGAGCGGCCAGTGCACGGCCGTCGTCTTCGCGCAGGTCATGCCGGGCGATCAGGTAATGCGGCACCTGGGGCAGGATTTGTTGGTAGCCGTCTTCCAGCACCACCGCCCGCAGCATGTCGTGACGCGCAATCAGATGGTTCCATGCCTGCTCCAGGCGCGCCGGGTCCAGTTCCCTGAGTTCAAATTCCAGGTAACCGTGGCACGCCACCCCGCCGTAGCTGAATGCCTGGGTGCGGCCCATCAGGTAAGCGGCCTGCACGTCGGTCAGCGGAAACGGTTCGCTGCGGGCAGCCAGGTCGGCCGAGACGGTGGGCATCACCGGTTCCATCAATTGCTGCAACAACGCGTCCTTGTGTTCGCGCAATTGTTGCAGGCGGCCTTCATCCATCACCCCGGCGGGCGCCCGGTAGCGCAGGCGGCCCTGCTCTTCCCAGAGTTCCACACCCAGTGCTTCGAGGTCCTGTTGCAGTTGCTGCAGTGTCATAGCGCACCCTCCACCATTGCGTTCCGGTTGACGTGGTCCTGTTCTCGTCGGGCGACAAGCCATTGGGCCTGGCGGGCGACGGTGGCCGCGTTGAAAAAGTCCTTCAGCGACAGTTCGACGTCGAACTGTCGGGCGATACGTTCGATCAGGCGAGCGGCCAACAGACTGTTGCCGCCGAGGGCGAAAAAGCCCTGGTTGCGTCCCACCAGGGGAATGTCGAGCAATTCGCGCCAGAGCCCGGCCAACAGTTGTTCGGCTTCGCCTTGAGGCGCGTCTTCATGCTCGGGTCTGGCGCCCTGGCGTTGCTCCTGCACCAGCCACAGCAGTGCGGCGCGGTCGACCTTGCCGTTGGCGCTCAGGGGCAGTTCGGTGAGGTTCAGCCAGTGGTCCGGCAACATGTGTTCCGGCAACCATTGGCAGAGCCACTGGCGCATGGCTTCGGCATCCGGCAGCGCGTCGCCCATCAGGGTTGCTGCCAACTGCGGGTTGGCCCCGGGCAACACCAGGGTGACGGCACGACTGACGGCCGGATGGCGTTCCAGGGCCACGTCGATCTCACTGAGTTCGATGCGGAAGCCACGGACCTTGACCTGCTGGTCCATACGCCCGAGAAATTCGAGGCTGCCGTCGGGCCAATAACGGCCCTGATCGCCGGTGCGGTACCAGCGTTGCCCGGCGTGCTCGACGAAGCGTTGGGCGCTGAGATGCGGCAGGCCACGATAGCCCTGGGCAACCCCGGCGCCGCCGATCCACAACTCCCCCGCCACCCAGTCCGGGCAATCGCGGCCCTGGCTGTCGACGACTCGAAAGCTTTGGTTATCCAGGGGTTTGCCGTAGGGAATCGAGAGCCAGTGAGCCGGCACTTCGTCGACGTCCTGGACGTTGGACCAGATGGCCGCTTCAGTGGCGCCGCCGAGAGCGGCGAACCGGGCGCTTTCGCCGGCTGCCAATCGCAGGCGGCGTGGCAGGTCCAGCCCGACCCAGTCACCCGAGACCATCGCCAGGCGTAATCCGCTCAGGGCATTCGGCTCGCGGGCCTTGAGGGTCAGCATGTCGAGCAACGCCGGTACCGAGTTCCACAGGGTCACGCGCTGCTGGCGGATCAGCCGCAACCATTCGGACGGCTCCTTGCGCCGCGCATCCGCTGGCAGCACCACGGCGCCACCGACACTCAGCAGGCCAAACAGGTCGTACACCGACAGGTCGAAATCGAGGGCGGAAACCCCGAGCACACGGTCATCCGCGCCCACCTGATAACGCCGGTTGATCGCGGCGACGGTGTTCAGCGCCGCCTGGTGGGAAACCTCGACGCCCTTGGGTTCGCCGGTAGTGCCAGAGGTAAAAATCACATAGGCCAGTGCGTCCGGCGCCACCTCGATCGGTTGTTTCAGGGCCCTGGCCGAACGCGCCTGGGCCAGGTCCACCACTTGCAAGTCCGCCAGCCATACACCGCGATCACGGTGGGCCGTATCGGTGATCACCACCTTGGCTCCGGCGCGTTGATAGATCATGTCGCGACGGGCTGCCGGCTGTTCGATACCCACCGGCACATACACCGCGCCCGCCGCCAATATGCCGAGCACCGCAACGATTTGCGCCTGGCCTTTGGGCAAGGTGATCGCCACCGTATCACCCGGTTCAATCCCCCACTGGCGCAGGGCACCTGCCACTTGCAGGGCCTGGGCCGCCAGCTCGGCGTAACTCAACTCAGCGTCCTCGGTGATCAATGCCACCCGCTGCGGGTGCACCTGCGCCTGTTGGAAAAAGCCATCGTGCAGCAAGCCTTTGCCATAGGCCCAGGGCGTGTGGTTGACCGCTGCACGGACCTCTTGCTGGCCTTGGGGCAACGGCAGCGGCGCGGGTTGGCGCCAGTCACCGGTACACAGCCACGCCAGCAGGTCGCCATAGGCGGTGAACATTTCGTCCAGCAGGCCTTCGGGGAACAGCGCATCTACCCCGTCCCAGTTGAGCAACAGGCCATCGGGCAGCGGATAGCTCTGGTGGTCAAGCCACACTTGGGGCGTTTGCGACAAGGCCCAGCCCGGTTCGCCCAGGTGCTGCCGGCAAGTGGCGTCGACAAACGCTTCGCCAAGGTTGCAGGCAAACACTACGGGGGCGCCGCCTTGCCGGGTGCGGGACAACTCACGCAGCACTTCCACACCAGGCCAGGCGCTGTGGGCGATGTCGCGGTGCAGTTGGCGTTGCAGGGCTTGCGCCTGCTGCGCGAAAGAACCCGCCTGGCGCTGGTCGATCTCCAGCAGCACCAGGTTGGAAAAATCCGCCAGCAGATGCGGGACGCAGGGGTGCAGCTCCTGGCGGTTGAACAGCGGCACGTTCAACAGGAAATGCTGGCTGGCGCTCCAGCGGCCCAGCACTTGGGTATAGGCGCAGCACAGCACGCTGGCCAGGGTCAGGCCGTGTTGGCGGGCCTGGTCTTCCAGGGCTCGCAACTGCGCGCGGCCGAGGCGCATCGCCAGGCGACGAAAACGCGGCGGGCCGAGGGATTGCGGCTCGTGTGCCAAGGGGAGTTGCGGGCCGTCGGGCAGGTCATCCAGACGTTGCAGCCAGTAGTCCCGCGCGCCGGCATCGCTGGTTCTGGTGGCGCCCAGGTAGTGGGCAAAATCCCATTCCAGACGTGGCAGCTGCGCCTCTTGCCCGCTGTAGATCAGCGCCAGATCCCGCAGCAGTACGCTGATACTCAGGACGTCCGCCACCAGCAAATCGATGTTCAGGTGCACCCGGCTGCGGCCGTCGGGCAAGCGGCTGAGTTGCACATCAAACACCTCGCCCTGGCGCACATCCAGGCAGCGGTGGGCCAGGCGCTCACGCAAGGCCAACTCATCCGGCCGTTCATGCACGGTCAACCCAGGCCACGGGCTGGTCGGCAGCACGCGCTGGCAAGTGGCGTTCGGGAAACAGGCGCGCAGCATGGGATGGCGGTGAGTCAGGCGCATCACCGCGCTTTCCAGGCGTTGAGCGTCGACCTGATACCCGTCCAGCTCCTGATACAGGTGACAGCCAACGCCCCCCAGCGGCATGGCCGGGTCGCGACCAAACCAATAAGCCTGCTGCAACGGTGTGAGGGCGAAATCGTTGTCGGCGGCGACGGGCTTGAGGTGCGTCGCCTGCCCGCGACGGCGGTCGATCAGCAACCACCAGGCCTCAAGGGTCGGCTGCTCAATCAGTTCGGCAAAGCTCACCTGCACACCTTCGCGGGCGAGCAAGGCCGGCAGGCGCATCATGCTCACCGAGTCCAGGCCCTGCTCGATCAGCGAGGCATCGGGCTCCAGGTCCTGGGGGGCATAGTCGAGCAACTGCGCGACACCGGCGCACAGCGCCTCGGGGCTGTGTGCGAGGCCGCCGGGTGCAGGATGAACGCATGCCAGTGATGGGTTATCGGTCATGGGGGACGGTCCTTTGGGGAACGGTAGGGTCTGGGCGCAAGCGCCAGCGATTGATCGCTTCGCGCTCGTGGAACAACTCGCGGTAACGGCCGGGCGTGGCCATCAACGCGTCATGGCGGCCGACCTGGGCCAACTGGCCGTGGTCGAGCAGCAGAATCTGGTCGGCATGGGGCGCCAAGGTCGGTTTGTGGGTGACCAGCACCACCGTGTGCCGGCGGGCCAGTTGCAACAGGGTCCGATTGACCCGCGCCTCGCTGATGGCATCGAGGGCGGCGGTCGGCTCGTCCAGCAGGATCAGCGACGCGTCCTTGAGCAACACCCGCGACAACGCCAGGCATTGGCGCTCGCCGCCGGACAGGCTGACGCCCTGCTCGCCCAGCACGGTGTGCCAGCCCTGGGGCAGGCGCTCGGCGAGGCGGTCGAGGCCGGTGGCGCGGGCGGCGTGTTGCCATTGCTCTTCGCTGGCGTCGGGGCGGCCCAGCAGCAGGTTGTCCAGCAGGCTGCCCGGCAACAGCGGGCTGTCCTGGAACATCAAGGCGACCTGGGTATCTCGGGCCAGGGCCGACAGTTGCCGCAGGTCGACACCGCCGAGGTGAATCGCGCCACTGCTTACATCGCTGAAGCGCGCCAGCAGGCGCAACAGGCTGGACTTGCCGGAGCCGGACGCCCCCACCACCAGGTTCAGCGAACGCTCCTGCAACGTGAAGTCGATGCCTTGCAAGATCGCCTGGCCCTGGCGGACCAGTCCTACGTCCCGCACTTGCACGTCGTAACCCAGGGCAGGTTGGGGTTCGAGAGGCTCAGGCAACCCCGGCATCTGCAGCAGGTGGCGCAGGCGATTCAAGCCGTGGCGGGTCTGGCGCAACGTGGTACCGAGGTTGACCAGCGCGCCCATTGGCTCCACCAGGCAGGTGGCGAGAATCGCCAGCGCCAGGAACTTCGCCGCATCGAGGGTGCCACCCAACACGGCATACAGGCCGCATAACAGGATGGCGCTGTAGCCGGCCTGCAACACCACCGCCAAACCCAGCGCGGCGGGAAAAGTGCGCCAGTGGGCGTGACGCTGTGCCTGTTGCTGCTGGGCCAGGGCCTCGGTGAGCAGGTCGAAACCTTGCTCGGTGCGCCCGCTGGAGCGCAGCAACGGTTGCTGGCGCAGAAACTCCATCACCCGGGCCGCCGCTTCATTGGCTGCGGCTTCGCTCAGTGCTTCAGCTTGCCCGCCCCAGCGCACGCCCCAGTGGTACACCAGCACCAGCAACGGCAACGCGGCCAGTGCCGCCAACGCCATGGAGCGGTCGTAGAAAAACAGCGCCAGCAGGAGTGCCAAAGGCGTCAACAGCGCATTGGCCATTGGCTGCAAAAGGTGCGCCGGGGTGCTCATGATTTGCAGCACGGTGTGAGTCACCAGGCGATTCAGTTCAGCGCTGCGCCGCTCCACAAACCATTCCAGCGGCAGTTGCACCAGCTTGTCACCAATGCGTCGGTTCAACGCCTGGGCTGCTTCTGCACCGGCGCGATAGCCCGCCAGCTGGGCATACCGGCGCAGCCAGAGGCACAACAAGGCCATGCCGGTGAAACCGATGGCCCAGGCCCAAGGCGTGGTGTTGCCGAACCACTGGGCAAAGGCCATCGGCAACAACGCCAACGCTGCGCCCTGGGCCAACGCACTCAACGCCATCGCCATCAGCGCACGCCGCAACAAGCCGGCTTCACGGGGTTGCAGGCTGCGTAACAGCGCGCGAATCATGCCCGTGCCCTCTTCAGTGCGGCCGCCGAAAACTGCTCAGCGGCCCACAGCCCGGCGTAAGTGCCCTGCTGGTCCAGCAAGCCGTGATGCGTACCGCGCTCGACAATCCGCCCGCCTTGCAGCACGACGATCTGGTCGGCGTCCTGGATGCTGCTCAAGCGGTGGGCGATTACCAGCACCGTGCGGGCACGGGCCAGGCGAGACAGCGCCTGCTGGATCGCGGCTTCGGATTCAGGATCACTGGCGGCGGTGGCTTCATCGAGAATCAGGATCGGCGCTTCACTGAGCATCGCCCGGGCAATGCCCAGGCGTTGCACTTCACCGCCGGACAGTTGCACGCCGGCTCCGAGGACGGTGTGATACCCCTGGGGCAGCGCGAGGATGCGCTGGTGAATCTGCGCGGCCCGGGCGGCGGCTTCCACCTCGATTTGCGTGGCGTCGGGGCGCGCCAGGCGCAGGTTGTCGAGGACGCTGGTGCGCAGCAGGCGCACATCCTGGAACACAAAGGCGACCTGGCGATACAAGGTGGCGCTGTGCATGTCCCGCAGGTCGACGTCGCCGATGCGGATCGCCCCGGCACTCACATCGGCAAAGCGCGCAAGCAAAGTGGCCAGGGTGGATTTGCCGGCGCCCGAGTCGCCCACCAATGCGGTCAGCGTGCCGGGCGGTAGATCCAGGTCAATGTCATGCAGCACCTGCGTGCCGTCGGGGTAGCGAAAGTCCACGCCTTCAAAGCTCACCTGGCGGCCCTTGGGCTCGCGGGATTCGCGAGGTTGCGTCAACGTCGCGCTGTTGAGCACGGTGGCGATACGGCTGGCGGCCATGCGGCCCTGCACCAGTGCATCCGCACCATGCCCGACGGCCGCGACCGGCGCTGCCAGGGCCGGCCCCAGCAGCAGGAACGGCAGCAGTTGCACCGGCATCAGCCAACCGCCAGCCACCAGCGACGCACCGCCCAACAGCACCAGGGCCAGCACCAGCAACGGCGAAAGCAGCACCTCGACACTCGCCCCAAGCCCGGCCCAGCGTTGGGCCCAGCAGGAAAAGAAACTGGCGAAACGTTCCACCGCACCGAAGAACTTTGACTGCACCCGATCGGCCCGGCCGAATGACTTGACCATGGCGATGCTCTGCACAAACTGCTGGGTGGCCAGGGACAGGTTGCCCAGCGCGGCGCCCAGTGCCTTCTGGTCATCCCGATAAGCCTGGGAGCGCAAGGCTCGCAGTCGCCACAGCGCCAGCGCTGGAGGCAGCAGCACCACAACGGTCATCGGCACACTTACCGTCAGCAGGTACAACAGGCACGCCAGGGGCGCCACCAATGCGGCGGCGAGGTTGTTTGGCAAGTGCGCCACCAGTTGATGCAGCGCACCTACGTCGTCGAGCAAAACACGGTCGACTTTTTGCCCACCACGGGCGCTGAACCAAGCCAGCGGAACCCGCGCCAAATGCGCGGCCAGCCGTTGGCGAACCTGGCGTTGCAGGTCGCTGTCGGCCAGGTGGGTCATCTGCAAGGCGGCAGCCAGCCCGAGCATGCGCAACAGCAAAGCGCCCGCACCGGCCAACAACCACCAGAACCCATCGTGCAGATCGAGTTTTCCGTCCAGCAACGACGGCGCCAACTCCGCCACCGCGATCAACGGCAGCAGGCCGATCAGGGTCGCCAGGGCTTGCAGCAGCATGGCGCAGATCAACCGGCCACGTACAGGCGCGAGCAGTTCACGCAGCGAGTCTTGATCAGCCACGGGCGGCGCTTCCCTCAGGTTGTTTTGCCCCGAAATACAGCTGCTGGATAGCCTCCCGCAGGTGCTTGCGGCTGACCTTGCCCACGCCGGTTTGCGGGAAACCGGGGATAAATTCGAAGCGGTCCGGCAGCTTGAAGGCCGCCAACCCTTGCTCACGCAGATGGCGCAGCAGTTCCGGCGGGCGCGGTGCCGTGCCACGGGGAATCACGAAGGCGCAGGTGCGTTCGCCGAGGTAGGCGTCCGGCATCGCCACCAAGGCCACATCGGCGACGGCAGGATGGCTGAGCAGGAGGTTTTCGACTTCTTCGGCGGCGATCTTTTCGCCGCCACGGTTGATCACGTCCTTGTCGCGACCTTCGACCATCAGGTAGCCGTCGTCGGTGAGCATTACCCGGTCGCCGGTGCGGTAGAAACCGTCAGTGGTAAACGCCTGGGCGTTGTGCGCAGGGTGGCGGTAGTAACCGCGAATCGTGTACGGACCACGGGTCAGCAATTGGCCGACCTGGCCCTGTATCACGTCCTGTTCGTTGTCGTCCACCACCCGGATTTCGTCGCCCGGGGACATGGGTTTGCCCTGGGTATGCAGGACTCGTTGCGGCGGGTCGTTGGGATCGGTATAGCAAATCAGCCCCTCGGCCATGCCGAACACTTGCTGCAAGCGGCAGCCGAGGGTGGGTTCCACGCGGCGGGCAGCCTCGAAGCTCAGTTTGGCGCCGCCGACTTGCAGCAGTTGCAATCCTGGCAGGCCCTGCCCGCGCGCCTGGGCGGCATCCAGCCAGACCAGCACCAGTGGCGGCACCAGCGCGGTATGGGTCACGCGTTCATGCTCGATCAGGGCGAAGCAGGTTTCGGCGCTTGGCGAGCCGCTCAGCACCACACGGCCGCCCATCAGCAAGGTGCCCATGAACCCCGGGCAGCACATGGGAAAGTTATGGGCCATGGGCAGCGCGGCGAGGTACACCGTGGCGTCGGTCAGGCCGCAACGTTCGGCGCTGGTCCGCACGTTGTAGAGGTATTCATTGTGGCGACGCGGGATCAGTTTCGGCACGCCGGTGGAGCCACCGGACAACTGGAAACACGCGACGGCATCCGCGGGCGGCGCAGAAAAGGTTGGCTGCGGGTCGTCCAGATAAAGGTCTTCGAGCGCGATGAATTCTTCAGCCTCACCGGCCACGATCACCCACGCAAGGTCGCCATGGGCCGCCTTCAAGCCACGGGCCATGCCCCGATAATCAAAACCTGCCGTGACGTCAGCGCAGAGGTATGCCCTGGCCTGGGCAAACTCGCAGAAGCGGCCGATTTCCAGATGACGATGGGCCGGTAACGCAAAGATTGGCCGTACGCCGAGGCGATACAGGGCGAAGCACACTTCGACAAAACCCACGCAGTTCGGCAGTTGCACCACCACGTTGTCCCCTGCCACCAACCCCAGCCGGGAGAACCCGCCGGCCAGTTGATCGACCCGTTGATCCAGTTGGCGATAGCTCACCCGCAGCGTTCCATCGGTGATCGCTTCACGCTCGCCAAAGGTGCGGGCGGCGTTGCGCAGCAGGTCGCCAAAGGTCTCGTCGCGCCAATAGCCTGCGTCGCGATAGCGTTGGGCAAACGCTTCGGGCCAATCGGGGCAGTCGTCAATGATAGTCATGGGGTCTCCAGAGTTTTTTTCGGCAATAAGGGGCCGATGCCGTGAACAAAAGGCCTGCGGGGCAAGGGTGAAAAGGGCTAGGGAGAATGGGTCATTGAGCGGTTCATCCATGAGTCGCCAAGGGCTGCGGAAATGAGAGTGATTATTAATAGGCAAAAGCCGCAGCACGGCAACCGGCAGGACATTCGTTTGCGCGGCTTTTTCTTTTGATTGCGCTACAGCGTGAGTTTCTGCGGCCTGCAGCGATGAGGCGTGGTCCGGGCTTTCGGCTAAAGGATAATCATTCTTAATTACAGGTAAGAAATTTCCTGCTAGCGTATGCCCCTCTTTTCCGGTTCACAGGGAGTCCGCCATGCTCAGCCCACACGCTGCGCCGCTACCGACCCAAAGGGATTTCACCCTCAATTTTCCCAACACTTTGAACACGGGTGCCGCCACCGTCGTGCCGGAAATCACCCTGTCCGCCGGGACTGTGTTGATGGACAGCCAGATGTGGATGCAAGAGCCGCTGTGGCAAGGTTTGAAGATCATCCTGGTGCTCAGCGGCCAGCTCAATTGCCGGGTCGAAGGCCAGCAGGAAGTGGAGATTCGCGGGCCGACCCTGTGCGCCGTGGCCAACCAGGGTGAACATTGTGGCGATCACCTGTTCGCCAGTGGTGTGCCGGTGCGCTACACCACCGTGCAGCTGGATTTCCCGTCGATCCGCAGCGTCGGCCTTGAGCCTGAGCGCCTGCTGGATAAACGCGGCGGCGGGCCGATGATGTTCTGCCAGCCCGCGAGCAAACCGTTGCTCGCCCTTGCCCAACAGATTTTCACCTGCCCGTTGCAGGGCCCTGCCCGCTCCTTCTATCTGGGCGGCAAGGCCCTGGAGCTGACAGCGCTGGGGGTGGAGGGAATTCTCGCGCAAACCGAGTCGCGCCCGGTGCAGGACGCCCATTGCAACTCAGCGGACATCGAACGCATTCATGCCGCCCGCGACCTGTTGCTCGGTTCGTTGCAGGCTTCGCCGTCATTGGCCGAGCTGTCTCGCGCAGTCGGCCTCAACCCGCGCAAATTGACCGCGGGCTTTCGTCAGGTATTCGGCACCAGTGTCTATGTGTACTTGCAGGAACAGCGCCTGGCCGAAGCCTATCGCCTGCTCGCCAGCGGTGAGACCAATGTGTCCAGCGCCGCGTACCGCGTGGGTTACAGCCCGGCGCATTTCTCCACGGCGTTTCGCAAGCGTTTCGGGGTTTCGCCCAAGGCGTTGCGCTGACGGGTTGTGAAAGTTCCGCCCTGCCCCGCAAACGAAAGAAATGATCGCTCGACCCAAAGCAATAGCCCTGCGTCACAACGCCTGGATGAGATACGTTTGCATTCGCATTGAACACCTCATCATGGAGTGAAGCATGGGCACCCGCGTTCTGTACCGAGACACCCCAGGTTTGCCAATCGATACCGCAGTCCCGCACTTGAAAACCAGTCGCAAGCCCTTGGCAACCCTGATCCATGGCGTTGCCCTGGGCCTGTCGCTGACCCAGATGAACCTTGTGCAGGCCGCCGAGGCGGACACCGATCACGCCCTGGTGCTCGACAGCAGCGTGGTCACCGGGACCCAAGCCGACAGCCCCACCGGACAACAGGCCGGCTACGTGGCCAAGCGTAGCCTCAGCGGGACCAAGACCGACACCGCGCTCAATGAAATCCCCCAGTCGATCTCCGTAGTGACCCGCGACCAGATGGACGCGCAGCAAGTGCAATCGGTGAGCGAAGCGTTGCGCTACACGGCCGGCGTGCAGGCCAACACTACCGCCGCCAGCCAGCGCTTCGACAACCTCTCGATTCGCGGCTTCGACGTGACCAGCACCGGCATGTTGCGCGACGGCTTACGTGGCACCACCACCCAGGCCTGGCCAAAAGCCGAAGCCTATGGCCTGGAACGCATCGACGTGCTCAAGGGTCCGGCCTCGGTGTTGTTCGGCCAGAACGCACCGGGCGGTGTGGTCAACCAGATCAGCAAGCGGCCACTGGACCAGTCGTTCCATGAAGTGCAGCTCCAGGGCGGCAGTTTCGACCGCGCCCAGGGCCAGTTCGACTTCAGCGGGCCACTGGATGACCAGAGGCAATTCCTCTATCGGCTGGTGGGCCTGGAGCGCAGCAGCGGCACCCAGTTCGATCACATCAAGGACGACAAAACCTTCATCGCGCCGTCGTTTACCTGGCGGCCGAACGACGACACCAGCCTGACCGTACTGGCCGATTACTCGGAGGATGAATTCGGCGCGCCCCGGGTGTTCCTGCCGACGGTGGGCACGCTCAAGCCGAACCCGAATGGCAAGGTCAAACACAACGTCTTTCTCGACGAACCCGGCCTGGACAACGGCCGCACGCAATACTCGCTGGGCTACCTGTTGGAGCACCGGATCAACGATGTGTGGAGCCTGAATTCCAGCGCACGTTATGGCCACGTCAACCTGCTGACCAACACCGCCAGCGGCATGTCCCTGGCGCCGGACCTGCGCACCTTGAACCGGTCGGCCTACCGCTTCCGCATCGTCGGCGACGTGTACTCCCTGGACAACAATGCCCAGGCCCGCTGGAACCTTGGCGAGGTGCAGATGGTGTCGCTGCTGGGGGTCGATTACCGGCGCACCCGTGAAGACTATTACCTCAACGGCGGCGCGGCATCGTCGATCGACATCTACAACCCGGTGCACGGGGGTGTGTTCGCGCCGAACACCCCGTTCGCCAGCACCTTGCAGCGCGCCGACCAGACCGGGCTCTACGCCCAGCAGCAGATGACGTTCAACGACCGTTGGGTACTGACCGTCGGCGGTCGCCAGGATCATTCGAGTGCGCGCACCGACAACCGCCTGACCGACACCGGGCAGAAGCAGGACGACAACAAGTTCACCTACCGTGCAGGCCTCGTTTACCTGGCCGACAACGGCCTGTCGCCGTACATCAGCTACGCCACCTCGTTCGACCCGGTGCTCGGCACTGATTTCTACGGCACCAGCTTCAAACCGAGCACCGCCAAGCAGTCGGAAGTCGGTATCAAGTACCAGCCGCCCGGGATCGACAGCTACATCACCCTGTCGCTGTTCGACCTGACCCAGCAGAACGTCAAGACCACCGACCCGAGCAACCCGCTGAACAGCGTGCAGACCGGTGAGGTCAACGTGCGCGGCGTGGAGCTGGAAGGCAAGGCCAGCCTCGCCAAGGGCCTGGACCTGCTGGCAACCCTGACCTACAACGACGCCGAAGTCAGCAAGAGCAACAACCCGCTGGAAAAAGGCAACCGCCCCACCGACACCCCGGAAAAAATGGCGTCGTTGTGGGCTGACTACACCCTGCCCTTTGGCCCGCTCACCGGGCTCGGATTTGGCGTCGGCGTACGCTATATCGGTTCCACCGAGGCCGATGCTGCCAACACTGTGAGCGTGCCCTCCTACACCTTGCTCGACGCGGCGGTGCACTACGATTTCGACAAGCTGATCCCGGCGGCCAAGGGCCTGCGCCTGGCGGTGAATGCCACCAACCTGACCGACAAGCACTATTACGAAGGCTGCTCCCTCTCCAGCTGCAGTGCCGGGTATGACCGCAGTGTCATCGCCAGCCTGCGCTATCGCTGGTAACTGCCATGCGTGGGTGGTGGCTTCGTGTGCATCGATGGCTGGCGCTGAGCGTCGGCCTGCTGCTGGCGCTGATTGGCTTGAGCGGTGCGCTGCTGGAACTCAAGGGGCCGATCCTGCGCTGGGAGGTCGGCAGCCAGGCCTTGGACCTGGCTCCGGTTGAACACGGCGCACTGCTGGATGACGCGCAGTGGATCAGCGCGGCACTGGGTGCCTACCCGCAATTTCAGAAAGTCTTTGGCGCCGCAAAACCGCGCCAGGGTTTCCTGGAATCGGACAACGCGATCGTCTTCGGAGCCCTGGAGGATCGGCCCGGCATCGGCATTGCGATGATCGATCCCTACAGTGCCGAGCCACGGGCATTTTTTGTGTTCGATGACCTGTGGCTGGCGAAGCTGGTGGCGCTGCACCGGGCACTGCTGTTGCCGCCGCCCATTGGCGCCGTCGCCCTGTTTGCCTGTGGCCTGGTGCTGCTGGGCTCGGTGGGCAGCGGCCTGTACCTGTGGTGGCCGGGGCGGCGCAGCTGGTGGAAAGCCGCCAGCTTGCGCCCGGGCAGCCAGGGCCTGCGCCGCCTGCGGGAATGGCACAACGTCGCAGCCGCCTGGCTGTGCCTGCCGTTGGCGGTGATTGCCGGCAGCGGCGCCTGGCTGGCCCGGCCCGACTGGTTCTTCGCCAACCCCGCCGCGATCAAACCGCTGTTCTCCGCCGCCCACGGCCACCTGTTGCTCGGGTTGCCCGGCGCGGCCCTGGCCTTTCTTTGCGGCCTGGCATTGCCGCTGCTCTATCTCACCGGGCTGTTGTTGTGGTGGCGCAAACGCGTCCGCCACGTGCGCCCAACTGTTCAAGGAAATTGTTCATGAAACACCCTCTGTTGTTGCAACGCGGCCTGCTGCTCGGTCTTGGCCTGTTAATGAGCGGCCTGGCCTGCGCCCACACCGTCACCGACCTGGCGGGGCGCAAGGTCGACGTACCGGACAAGGTCTCGCATATCCTGCTGGGTGAAGGCCGGATGATCTACTCGCTGTCGCTCCTTGAAGGCAAGAACCCGTTTACCCGCATCGCCGGCTGGCAAGGGGATTTTCGCGGCCTGGACGTGCAGGGTTACGCCGCGTTCCAGAAGCACTTTCCCGAAGCCGACAACGTACCGTTGGTAGGCGGCACCTCCGCCGAAACCTTCAGTGTGGAAAAGGCCCTGGCGGTACACCCGGACCTGGCGATCATGGCCTTGAGCGGCGGCCATGGCCCGAGCCCCGACAGCGAGGCGGTCAAGCAGCTGGAAGCGGCCGGCGTGGCGGTGATTTTCGTCGACTTCAGCGACCATCCGCTGAGCAACACGGTGCCGAGCATGCGCCTGCTGGGCAAGGCTCTGGACCGTAATCAACAAGCCGAGGACTACATCGCGTTTTACCAGGCCTCGCTGGCCAAGGTCACCGATACCCTGGCCAAGGCCGGGACGGTAAAACGGCCGAAGATCTTCATCGACATGCTCGCCGGCCTGCAGGATTGCTGTGGTTCGCCGGGCACCGGCAACTTCGGGGAAATGATCAAGCTCGCGGGTGGCCGGAACATCGCCGACGGGCGCATTCCCGGCCCGATCGGCACATTGAACGTCGAATACATTCTGTCCAGCGATCCGGATGTGTACGTCGCCACCGGCGTATTCGGCCACGGCCAGGGCGGTGTGACCCTCGGCTATTCGGCCACACCGCAGCAGGCCAACGACAGCCTCAAGCAAGTGTCCCAGCGCGCGCCGCTGAATGAACTGCGGGCGGTACGTGAAGGCAACGTGCATGGCCTCTGGCATATTTTCTATGACTCGCCGGAACACTTGATCGCAGTGCAGGCCCTGGCCAAGTGGCTGCATCCTGAGTTGTTCGCCGACCTGGATCCGGAACAGACCCGAGCCGAATTGTACCGGCGCTTTATGCCAATTCCGGCCAGCGGCGTATTCACCACGAGCCTTGTGCCGTGACGCAGGTGCAAGCCTGTGCGAGCGCCGATGGCGCAGGTGAGCGCTATCGCCACCGCCATGGACGACGGGTATTGCTGTTGTCGGCGCTGGCGTTGGCATTGGTGGTTTCCCTGGCGGTGGACATCACCACCGGGCCTTCCGGCATGAGCCTGACGCGCCTGTTGCAAGTGCTGTGGGACCCGGCTTCGATGCCGCGGGTGGAGGCGGTGATCGTATGGAATGTGCGCCTGCCTTACGCGTTGATGGCGGTACTGGTGGGCGCGGCACTGGCCCTGGCCGGCGCCGAAATGCAGACGGTGCTGGATAACCCGCTGGCCAGCCCGTTCACCCTCGGCGTTTCCGCCGCCGCCGCCTTCGGTGCAGCCCTGGCCATTGTGCTCGGGATGGGCATTCCTGGCGTGCCGGCGCAGTACCTGATTTCGGCCAACGCCTTTCTGTTCGCACTGGCATCGGTGGCATTGCTGTATCTGTTGGCACGCTGGCGTGGGTTTGGTGTGGAGAGCCTGGTGCTGTTCGGGATTGCCCTGGTGTTTGCGTTCAATGCGCTGGTGGCACTGCTGCAGTTTGTGGCGAGCCAGGACAGCCTTCAGCAACTGGTGTTCTGGACCCTGGGCAGCCTGGCCCGGGCGTCCTGGGAAAAGCTCGCGATCCTCGCTGCGGCGTTGCTGCTGTGCCTGCCGTTTTCCCTGCGTCAGAGTTGGGCGTTGACTGCCCTGACCCTGGGCGAGGAACGCGCCCGCAGTTTCGGGATTGATGTCGGCCGCCTGCGGGTGCTGTCGTTGCTGCGCATCAGCCTGCTGTCGGCGCTGGCGGTTTCGTTTGTCGGCACTATCGGTTTTATCGGGCTGATTGCTCCGCATATCGCGCGGCTGTTGGTGGGTGAAGATCACCGCTTGTTCCTGCCAGCGAGCGTGCTCAGCGGTGGCTTGATCCTGTCGATGGCGTCGATTGCCAGCAAGGCATTGATGCCCGGCGTGTTGATTCCGGTGGGGATTGTCACCGCACTGGTGGGAATTCCGTTTTTCATGGCGATTGTGATGCGTAACCGCCGAGGTGCTCTGTGACCGGATTAAGCACACAAGCATTGAGCATGCACTACGGCAGTCGCAGCGTGCTGCAGGACATTCATCTGCCGGCGTTGCTGCCCGGCACCATCACCGCGCTGATCGGCCCCAACGCTGCCGGCAAGTCGACCTTGTTGCGTGGCATCGCCGGACTGCACAAGGCGCACGGCCAGATCTGGCTGGAGGGTGTCGATCTCAATCGCCTGCCGCAAGTCGAGCGCGCGCAACAAGTGGTGTACCTGCCTCAGAGCCTGCCGGAGCGTACGCGCCTGTGCGCCTTCGAAGCGGTACTGAGTGCGGCCATGGCCGGCCATCGCGGCGCGGGTTTTGCGCCTGGGCGGCCGAGCCCGACGGTGCTCAAGGGCGTGGAAAAAATCCTCGCCGACCTCGACCTGACCGCCCTCGCCGACCGCCCGATCGATGCACTTTCCGGTGGCCAGCGCCAACTGGTGGGCCTGGCCCAGGCCCTGGTGCGCCAGCCTCGGGTGTTGCTGCTGGACGAACCCACCAGCGCCCTGGACCTGTATCACCAGTGCCAGGTGGTGGAAGCCATCACCCAGGCCACCCGCGAACGCAACCTGATCACCCTGGTGGTGGTGCACGACATCAACCTCGCCCTGGGCTTCAGTGATCAGGTGGTGGTGTTGCACAACGGTCAGTTGGCCGCTGCCGGGCCACCGCAAGTGGTGATCAATCAGGCGTTGCTGAAAAACGTCTATGGTGTGAGTGGCCGCCTGGAACAGGTGCATGGCCGCCCGCTGGTGATGGTGGATGCACGACTGCCCTTTTCTCCTGCCCTTGGATAACCGATGAACAGCTCCCAAGACGCTGCACTCGCGACTTTGCACACTGACCGCCCATTCAACCTGAGGCCGCTGCTGTTGGCCAACATGGCCTGCACCATGGCGATGATGGCATTTGTCTCGCTGATTGGCCCGATCGCTCGGGTGCTTGGCCTGGCCACCTGGCAGGCAGGTGCGGCGGTCACCGTGTCCGGGGTGATCTGGATGCTTCTGGCTCGTCCATGGGGCCAGGCCAGTGACCGACTGGGCCGGCGCCGTGTGCTGCTGCTGGGCACCGGTGGTTTCACCCTGGCCTACTGGGCGCTGTGCGTGTTTATCGATGCGTCCCTGCAACTGCTGCCATCGGCCATGTTGGCGTTTATCGGGCTGATTCTGGGTCGTGGCCTGATCGGCGTGTTCTACGCTGCGATACCGGTGGGCGGCTATGCGCTGGTGGCCGACAACATTGAGCCTGAGCACCGCGCCAAGGCCATGGCTTCCCTGGGCGCCGCCAACGCCTGCGGCCTGGTGCTGGGCCCGGCGATTGCTGCGCTGTTGGCGCGTCACAGCCTGAGCCTGCCGTTTTATGCGATGGCGGTGTTACCGCTGTTGGGATTCTTGTTGCTGCTGGCCAAATTGCCGCGCCAGGAGCTGCACCTCAAGCAGCCGCCCAAGCCGGTCAACCTCTCGGACCCACGCCTGCGTCGACCGTTGGTGGTGGCGTTTGTCGCGATGCTGTGTGTGTCGATCGCGCAGATAACCGTGGGTTTTTTCGCGTTGGATCGCTTGAAGATGAACCCGGCCGATGCGGCACAAACTGCCGGTATCGCCCTGACCATGGTCGGGCTGGCGTTGATCTGTTCGCAACTGGTAGTGCGCAAACTGGAGTGGCCGCCGCTGCGGATGATTCGCATCGGTGCGGTGGTGTCAGCCCTGGGATTTGCCGGCAGCATGTTCGCTGATACGGCCTGGATCCTGTGGCTGTGCTTTTTTGTGTCCGCGGCCGGCATGGGCTGGATCTTCCCGTCTTTCGCGGCGCTGGCGGCGAATGCGGTGGATGCGTCGGAGCAAGGCGCCACGGCAGGTTCGGTGGGTGCGGCCCAAGGCCTGGGCGTGGTGGTCGGGCCGTTGGCCGGGACCTTGATCTACGCGATCGAACCTCGCCTGCCCTACTTGGTGGCGGCGGCGCTGCTGCTATTGATCGCGTGCTGGCCGGCGGCACGGCAACCAGGTAACACCCCAGGTTGAGCTACCTGTTATTTCTGACAGTAGACGTCCATCCCTGAAAAGCCTCTGATAAAGCGCGTGGCCACAGCATTAGCTGAGGCCACCTACCTTTTCTGGAGACAAGCACCATGAGCGACGACCTGAATGACTTGACGACATTTACTGACAGAAATTGGAATGGCTGGCACCCGGACCGCCCAGACACCGCAAAGCTTGAGCCACGGACGCCTGGGAACGATCACGAGTCTACCTCACCAATGCATCCGATGCGGTTCATGAGATGGGTATCTCCAAGTCCTACTCATTCATAAAGGGCACTGAATACACAGTGATCTTTGAATACCGGACCCTATCGGAAACGGACATCATCGTGTTGGCGGGAGGCTTGGAGCAAGCATACGGGCCACATCCACCGTCTCCCGGCTGGACGCGCCTGACTGTCCCTCTTCCGTACGTGAAAGAGGACGGAGGCACTCACCCAATCTCAATCAGACTCTGGTCAAGAAGTGCAGGCAGCGAACCCCATCGCTACGACTTGGACAACATTCTTGTCAGGTCGATTCCGGATTAACCTGCAAGGTCACGGGCCCTACAAAATCCGATACAGCAAACGCTCGATCCGCACCCGGCTGACCCGGCGCAAGAACTTGCCGACGGCCGCCGGGTACTCCACCAGGGTTTCCAGCTGCTGGTAGCGTTCAATACGCGAGGTGTGCTGGAAAATCTCGGCAAGCTCGGTGCGCCGTGGCCCTACCCACTCACCCTTGGGATCATCGATCAGCAAGGCGTTTTCCAGGTCGAGGCGAAACGCTCGTGGGTTGATGTTGTTGCCGGTCAGCAAGGTGTAGCGCTGGTCGACCCACATGCCCTTGAGGTGGTAGGTGTTGTCGCCGTCGCGCCACAGGTGCAGGTTCAGCTGGCCGCTGTCGATCATGCGCTGGTGGCGCTTGGCGAAGCGACGCAGGCTTATTTCGTAGAGATACGGTAGCGCGGCGATGACCTTGAACGGCTCGCTCGGCGGGATGTAGAAGTCGTTGGCAGTCTTGTCGCCAACAATGATGTCAATCTTCACCCCGCGGGCCAGGGCGCGGTTGATTTCCCGGGTCACCGGCAGCGGCAGGTTGAAGTACGGCGTACAGATAGTCAGCTGGTGCTGGGCGCTGGCAATCAGCTCGCAGATCACCCGGCTCAGGGGGTTGTTCTTGCACACGCCCAGCAACGGACTGACCGTCAGGCTGCCGTTGGGCAACTGCCCCGCCGTGGTGTCATACACCGCGTGTTTCAGGCGGCTGCGCAGGTCGCCGATGTCGTTGCGCAGGCTGCGGGTGGTCGGCGGGTTGGGCAGGTCCAGGCGATGCACCGCCTTGGCGGCCACCAGGCCGTGCTCCACCAGGTGCTGCATCGAGTCGGCCAGCGCCTTGTTGTGGATCAGGTGATAACGGTCATAGCGGTACTTGTCGAACTTGTGCAGGTACACGTTATTCAGGCTGGCGCCGCTGTACAGCACGCTGTCATCGATCACGAAGCCCTTGAGGTGCAGCACGCCGAACAGTTCGCGGGTTTGCACCGGCACCCCATACACCGGCACTTCGGTGCTGTGGGACTCGGTCATGGCCTGGTACCAGGCGCTGTTGCCCGGCTGCTTGCCGGCGCCGATCAAACCACGCTGGGCCCGCAGCGAGTCGACCACCACCACGATATCCAGCCCGGGCCGGGCGGCCTTGGCAGCATGCAGCGCGTCGTAGATCTCTTGTCCCGCCTCATCCTGCTGCAGGTATAACGCCACGATGTAGATGCGCTGGGTGGCCTGGGAAATTTTCTCCAGCAGGCAACGGCGGTACTCGGCGGCGCCGGACAGCACCTCGATCGCGTCGGGCGTGAGGGGAAAACCGCGCAGCTTGGGCAACAGGGAGCGTTTGAATAACGACGGCATAGGGCTCGCAATGGGTCGAATCCGAAGGACTCCAGAGCTTACACCATGGGCTGGCTCAGGTCTTCCCGCCCAGGGTTAAAAATAATTAATTGACCAAGGAGAACGATCGTTCTACTGTAATCTCCATGAACGATATCACTCGCGACATTATCCTCGACGTCACCGAAAAGTTGATCTACCGAAATGGCATCGCTGCCACCGGCATGGATCTTCTGGTGAAAACCGCCGGCGTCTCCAGAAAGAGCGTCTACCGCTACTTCGCCAACAAGGACGAACTGGTGATTGCCGCCCTGCAACGCCGCGACGAGCGCTGGATGCAGTGGCTGCGCAACGAAGTTGAACACCACTCCACCACGGGCGAGCGCCTGCTGGGTGTGTTCAGCGCGTTGAAAACCTGGTTCGGCTCCGATGACTTTCGCGGCTGCGCCTTCATCAACACCAGCGGCGAGACCGGCGACCCGCACAACCCGGTGCGCCAACTGGCCAAGGCCCACAAACAGAAACTGTTCGAGTACGCCCTCGAACTGTGTCAAGCACATGGCACCCCCGACCCGGAACGCCAGGCCGCGCACCTGCTGATCCTGATTGATGGCGCCATTACCGTTGCCCTGGTGATGGGCGACACCACCGCTGCCGATAATGCGCAATCCATGGCGCGAACCCTATTGCAACTTTGACCTGACTTTTAAACCTGTTAAGGAGCCGTCCCATGTCATCCAACGCAGAAATACGCCCGCCGTTGCCGCCGTTTACCCGTGAGTCGGCGATTGAAAAAGTTCGCCTGGCCGAAGACGGCTGGAACTCCCGGGACCCGCAACGGGTGTCCCTGGCCTATACCCTGGATACCCAATGGCGCAACCGCGCCGAGTTCGCCCACAACCGCGAAGAGGCCAAGTCCTTCCTGACCCGCAAATGGGCCAAAGAGCTGGATTATCGGTTGATCAAGGAGTTGTGGGCGTTTACCGGCAACCGCATTGCGGTGCGCTATGCCTATGAATGGCATGACGACTCCGGCAACTGGTTCCGCTCCTACGGCAACGAGAACTGGGAGTTTGACGAGAACGGCTTGATGGCGAACCGGTTTGCCTGCATCAACGACATGCCGATCAAGGAAAGCGAGCGCAAGTTCCACTGGCCGCTGGGGCGGCGTCCGGATGAGCATCCGGGGTTGTCGGAGCTTGGGTTGTAGGCTCGACGCTACACAACTGTGGGAGCGGGCTTGCTCGCGAAGGCAATGGCTCAGCCAACATCTCCAGCGACTGACCCACCGCTTTCGCGAGCAAGCCCGCTCCCACATTGGTATTTGCCGTATCCGTCAGTCCTGGTTCAAACCCACCCGATACAACACGCCGTTATCTTCATCCGTGAGCACGTACAGGTAACCATCCGGGCCCTGGCGCACATCGCGGATCCGCGCTTTCAGGCCGCCCAGCAGTCGCTCTTCGTGGATGACCTTGTCACCGTCGAACTGCAAGCGAATCAACTCCTGGCTGACCAATGCCCCGATAAACACGTTGTGCTGCCAGGCCTTGAACCGGTCAGCGTCGTAGAACGCCATGCCGCTCACACCCGGGGATTTTTCCCAGACGTGGTGCGGTGCAACGGTGCCTTCGACTGTCTTGCCCTTGGCCTCGGGAATCGGCGTCAGGGAATAGTTGATGCCATGGGTTGCCAGGGGCCAGCCGTAGTTTTTGCCCCGCTCGATGATGTTGATTTCATCCCCGCCGCGCGGGCCATGTTCGTTTTCCCAGAGTGTGCCGCTCCACGGGTTGAGTGCCGCACCCTGGGGGTTACGCTGGCCGTAGGACCAGATTTCCGGCCTCACGCCTTCCTGGCCGACGAAGGGGTTGTCTTCAGGTATACGACCGTCCGGGAAGATCCGCACCACTTTGCCTTGCAGCTTGTCGAGGTCCTGGGCGGTGGGGCGGTCGTTGTTTTCCCCGAGGGTCACGAACAGGTAACCATCGCGGTCAAACACCAGCCGCGAGCCGAAGTGGTTGCCCGTGGACAGCTTGGGCTCCTGACGCAGGATCACCTTGAAGTCTTGCAGGCCGCTCAGGTCATCGCTCAAGCGCCCACGCCCGACTGCGGTGCCTGCAGTGCCATTCGTGCCGCCGCCCTCGGCGTAGGACAGGTACACCAGGCGGTCCTCCTTGAAGTCCGGCGACAGCACCACGTCCAGCAGGCCGCCCTGCCCTTTGGCAAACACCTTCGGCACGCCACTCAGGGGCGCGGACAGTTTGCCGTCCGGGCTGACAAACCGCAGGTTGCCGGGACGTTCGGTGACCAGGAAGCCTTGCTTGTCCGGCAGGAACGCCACCGCCCACGGGTGATCGAGGCCCTTGGCAATCGGGGTGACGGTGATACTCCCTTGCTCGCTGGGAAACTGTTGGGTGGCGGCCGCCGAGACAGGCAGCGCCAGGGGCAGCAAGGCAGCGGCGCAGAAGGTCGCTAGAAGGGTTTTGCGTAACAGCATACGGTGGGTTTCCTTGTCGTCTTTACACACTCAATCGCCGCGATTGCCATTGGCGTCACGGGTGGGAGCCTTGGGCTGGATAGCCGGCGGGGTCTGCGCGCCGTCACGGCGCTGGACGCTGTTGCCGATACCGCCGTTTTGCAGGGTCGGCGGCCTCTGTGCCGGCGGAATATAGGTGCCTCGCGCTGCCGGCGCGTTGGGCTGGGTGCCCTGCATGCTGTTGGGATTGGCCTGGTGGATGGGGCCGTTGTAGGGGTTGTTGCTGGTGCCGGGCAGGTTTTGCGCCTGTGCCAACGAACTCAAGGCCAGGCCCAACGCCAATACGGCAAGGTTGCGCAAACGGGTGTTCATGACAAAGCCTCTCTGGGCGCAAGTAATACGTGCTTTCGATAACACGCTACGCCTTGGGTTCGGCTTTGGTAACTAAATAGTTTCTCATCAGGTGTAACACGATCTGTCTGAAACCCTGGTGCCAGCCGGCTGGCCAGGGAAACTTTTGCCGAATCCGCCCTGTCACCTGAAGACCACACACTTCAGGAATACCGACATGCCACGGGCTATCTGGAAAGGCGCAATCAGTTTTGGCTTGGTGCACATCCCCGTGTCACTGGTCTCGGCCACGTCCTCCCAGGGCGTCGACTTCGACTGGCTGGACAAACGCAGCATGGACCCGGTGGGTTACAAGCGCATCAACAAGACCACCGGCAAGGAAGTCACCAAGGAGAACATCGTCAAGGGCGTGGCCTACGAGAAAGGTCGCTACGTGATCCTCAGCGAAGACGAAATCCGCTCGGCCCACCCCAAGTCCACCCAGACCATCGAAATCATCGCGTTTGTGGCCAGCGACCAGATCCCGTTGCAGAACATCGACACGCCCTACTTCCTGGCCCCCGACAAGCGCGGCGGCAAGGTGTATGCCCTGCTGCGCGAAACCCTGAAGAAAACCCGCAAGGTCGCCCTGGCCAACGTGGTGCTGCACACCAAGCAGCACCTGGCGGCACTGATGCCGCTGGAGTCGGCGCTGGTGCTGGTGATGCTGCGCTGGCCTGCCGAAGTGCGTGGCCTGGGCGAGTTGGAATTGGGCAGCGACGTGACCAAACCGACATTGGCCAAGGGCGAACTCGACATGGCCAAGCGTCTGGTGGAAGACATGAGTGCCGACTGGCAGCCGGACGAATACCGCGACAGCTTCCAGGAAAAGATCATGGCGCTGGTGGCGAAGAAGGCCAAGGCCGGCAAGATCGAAGACGTGGAATCCAGTGAAGGTGTGGATGAGCGCAAATCTGCGGACGTGATCGACCTGACGGAGTTGCTCAAGCGCAGCCTGGCCGGCAAGCCCGCGACCAAGGCTGCAGCCAAGAAACCTGCCGCGAAAAAGACCAGCAAGGCTTCATGAGGTAGACCGCCATGGCCAAGCCCCTGAGTGAATACAACGCCAAGCGCGACTTCGACGTGACCGCCGAACCCGCCGGCAGTGCGCCTCGCGCCAGGAACCGGGCGCATGCCCTGTCGTTCGTGATTCAAAAGCACGATGCGCGCAACCTGCATTATGACTTTCGCCTGGAGCTCGACGGCGTCCTCAAAAGCTGGGCGGTGCCCAAGGGCCCAAGCCTCGACCCGAGCCAGAAGCGCCTCGCGGTGCATGTGGAAGATCATCCATTGGGCTACGGCAGTTTCGAGGGCAGCATTCCGGCAGGCCAATACGGCGCTGGCGATGTGATCGTGTGGGATCGCGGTGTATGGCAGCCCCACGATGACCCGCACAAGGCCTACGCGGCCGGCAAGCTGAAGTTCAGCCTGATCGGCGAAAAACTGGCAGGCGACTGGACGCTGGTGCGCACCCGACTCAAGGGCAGCGGCGACAAGGAGCAGTGGTTGTTGATCAAGGAGAACGATCAGCAGGCACGCCCGGTGGCTGACTACGATGTGGTCCAGGCTGAACCGAAAAGCGTGCTGAGCGACGCAACGGTGGGGGCTGCGAAAAAGCCCGCAGCGCCGAAGAAAGCCAGGCGCAAGCCCTCAACCGACCTGCCCGATCAACTCGCGCCACAGCTGGCGACACTGGTGGACCGTGCACCGGAAGGCGATTGGGTGTACGAGATCAAATTCGACGGCTATCGCATCCTCGCGCGGATTCGCGATGGCGAAGTTCGGCTGTTCACCCGCAATGGCCATGACTGGACCGATCGCCTGCCACGCCAGGCCAAGGCCCTGGAAGCCCTGAAGCTCAAGGACAGTTGGCTTGACGGTGAGGTGGTCAGCCTGAACGCCGACGGGCTGCCGGATTTCCAGGCGCTGCAAAACGCCTTTGATATCGGCCGCAGCCTGGACATTGTCTATTACCTGTTCGATGCGCCGTTCCTGGACGGCCGCGACCAGCGCGAAGCCGCTGTCGAAGAGCGCCGCACCGCACTGAAGGACGCGGTTAGCCGCAGCAAGAGCAAGCTGCTGCGCTTCTCCGAGTCCTTTGCTGCCAACCAGCGGGATATCTTCGAAAGTGCCTGCGACCTGGCGCTGGAGGGCGTGATCGGCAAACGTGCCGGCAGCCCCTACGTTTCCAGGCGCAGCCCGGACTGGATCAAGCTCAAGTGCCGGCTGCGCCAGGAATTTGTGATTGTAGGGTTCACCCGCCCGCAAGGTTCGCGCAGCGGGTTTGGCGCGCTGTTGCTGGCGGTCAATGATGACAGCGACCTGGTGTATGCCGGGCGCGTAGGTACCGGATTCGATCAGGCCGCGCTGAAAAAGATCAGTGCACAGTTGAAGGCGCTGGAACGCCAGACTTCACCGCTGGCCAAGCCCCTGACCAGTGCCCAGGCACGCGGCGTGCACTGGGTCGAGCCGCAGCTGGTGGGCGAAGTGCAATTTGCCGAATGGACCCGCGAAGGTGTGGTGCGCCAGGCGGCGTTTGTCGGGCTGCGCACCGACAAGCCGGCGGAGCAGATTGTGCATGAGCAGCCGCGGACGGCCAAATCGCTGAAGGAAAAACCCCGCAAAAAGACGGCGGGCACCGGCGCCGTGGCTGGGGTCAGGATTACCCATCCGGACCGAGTCATCGATGCCCAGAGCGCTACACAGAAACTGCAACTGGCACAGTTCTATGAGGGCATCAGCGAATGGCTCCTGCCCTTTCTGCGCAACCGGCCGGTGTCCTTGCTCAGGGCACCGGAAGGCATTGCCGGCGAACAGTTTTTCCAGAAGCACTCCGAGCGCCTGGCGATCCCGAATATCAAGCAACTGGACCAGGCCCTGGACCCGGGCCATGCGCGGCTGATGGAAATCGACAGCCCGGCCGCGCTCATCGGTGCCGTGCAGATGGGTACCGTCGAGTTGCATACCTGGGGCGCTACCGCTGACAAGATTGAAACCCCGGACCTGTTTGTGCTCGACCTCGACCCGGACCCGGCACTGCCGTGGAAAAGCATGCTTGAAGCGGCGCAACTGACCTTGTCGGTACTCGATGAACTGGGGCTTGAAGCGTTCGTCAAGACCAGCGGCGGCAAAGGCCTGCACCTGGTGGTGCCGCTGGCGCGCCGCGACGGCTGGGACTCGGTAAAGGCCTTCGCCAAGGCCATCGCCCAGTTCATGACGCTGCAGTTGCCTGAACGCTTTACCGCGACTTCGGGCCCGAAGAATCGCGTGGGCAAGATCTTCATCGACTACCTGCGCAACGCCCGGGGCGCCAGCACGGTAGCCGCCTACTCGGTGCGGGCGCGGCCCGGCCTGCCGGTATCGGTACCGGTGAGTCGTGATGAGTTGAAGAGTCTGCACAGCGCCCAACAATGGACGGTGGCTAACCTGCACGAGCGTTTGCAGGGTTTGAAGAAGGACCCGTGGGCGGGTTATGCCAATCGGCAGAAGATCAGCAAGAAGATGTGGGAGAAGCTGGGGGCGCATCCGCCAGGCTGATGCGCTCCGCTGCCCGGTTCAGATGAGGATGAAGATCGCGGCCAGGCCGGCAAAGATCGCCCACTTTTCCAGGTAGTAACGGGTGCGGTTGCGTTTCTTCAACTCCTTGCCCCGCAGACGAATCTTGTACAGGCGGGTAAATGCACGGTTCAGGCCGCCGGTCTTGTCACCGGCATCGTTGGGCGAACCGGCCGCAGCCATCACATTGCGGCTGAACCAACGGTTGAACGCGGCCGCCCAGCGGTACTTCATCGGGCGTTCGATATCGCAGAACAGAATGATCCGGTTCTGCTCGGTGGTGTTTTCGGCGTAATGGATGAAGGTCTCGTCAAACATCACCGGCTCACCATCGCGCCAGTAGTAGTTTTCACCGTCCACGTTGATGTAGCAGCCCGGAGAGTTGGGCGTGTCCAGGCCCAGGTGGTAACGGTAGGAACCGGCATACGGGTCACGATGGCGTACCAGCTTTGAGCCCGGTGGCAGCTCGGCAAACATCGCGGCCTTGATCGAGCCGATGCTTTGCACCAGCTCGGTGGTACGCGGGCACAGCTTCATCGCCGAAGGATGGCTGTCGCCGTACCACTTCAAATAGAAACGCTTCCAGCCCGACTTGAAGAACGAATTGAAACCCACGTCATTGTACTGGTCGGAGCGCTTGATCTCGCCTGCGCGCAGCAGGTTCTGGCCTTCCTCGCGGATCTCTTGCCAATGCTCCTGAAGCGGGCTCAGGTCGGGAAAGTCGCTGGGGGACAGGTACGGTCGGCTGGGCAGTTTGGAAAAGAGGTAGAGAAAGCAGTTCACCGGAGCCAGGAAGGTCGAGTGATCACTGAGCTGGCGCCCCAGCTTGTGGCGCACCCGGCCACGCAGGTGGACATACGCAATAGAGGCAACGTAGAGAGCAACAATGATGAGTTTCAAGGTATTCGTCACAAGTCAGAAGAGAACAGGCTGCTCCCGCGTGCCCACAACGGCCGAGGATTGAAGATGCAGCACCTGAAATCACAATTCACAAAACCGGCAACACGAACGGCTGGGTGACAATCCGGTCGTGGCCATTGGCAGCTATTTTAGCCACACTTTGTAACCAAAGGTTAATCAAGATTTGTGAAAAGGTGTCCAGTGAGTGTGCCAGGAAGAGCAGCAGCGGGCTTGCCGGGCGGCCTGCCCGCTGCTGAAGGCGTCAGACTTTCGGTTCGTCATCCTTGCGTGTACGCAGAGAAAGCCGATATTCATCCAACTCCGAGTAAGGTACGGCTTCGCGTCGTGCCAACAGATGGCGGCCCAGCGCAATCAGTACACCCACGGTCAACCCTGCCAGCAGGCTCAGTATCATAACCAGGGCTTTCTTGGGCTTGATCGGGCTCAGCGGCTCTTGGGCACGACGGTCAATGGTTACCAGCTTGAGGCCACTCATGTCGATATTCAGGCCTCGCAAACGCGCGACTTCCGCTCGTAACGGTTCAACATCCTGCAAGAAAATGTCTTCATTCCCGCGATTTTTTAGCACCTCCACTTCACGGTTGACCTCCAGCATCTGCAACTCTTTGCCAATCTGTGCAATGCGGCTGTTGGTAAAGTCGTCGCTGGTACGCGCCTGCAACGCGGCACGTTCCGCCTCAAGCGCCTCTGTACCGAGGAAGTACAGCGGGATTTTCTGGTTGTTGACCTCGGTGCGCATTACTTGATTCGAGCCGCTACGCGAAGCATCTGCCATGGACGAAGGAGTGGTCGGGGTCTTGATGCCCATCGACTTGGCGATGGAAATGGCCTCCGCCAGCTCTGCCAGCCGGTCCGTGCGCTCCATTTTCATCTGTAAGCGCAGGGCACCCAGTTCGTCCTCCAGCTTGGCCCGTTTGAGCCTGTCGGCTTCAAGCAGCTTGGCAATCTTCGATTCCTTGTCGGTTTCGTAATTGGAGCGCGCCGCGTCGATTTTGCCCTTGAGTTCGTTCAAGCGGTTATTGACGATCACTTTAAGGTCAGCACCGACCTGGGCACGTTCCGAATCAATTGCGTAGTCTACAAAGCCGTTGAGAATCGCTACCCCGTCGATGTCTGCCGGGTATTCCAGCTCAAGCTTGATATAGCTGCTCAGGGAGTCGGACTTCTTGGGATCGGGCAGGCTCAGGTTGATGGAGTTTCGATTGAATTCTTCAAAACTCTGCTCGAGGCTTTGCCCGGTTTTCTGGAACGCCTTGAACAGGTCCTCATGGGACTTGAAAAACCCCAGGCGCGCTTCGTATGAGTCCAGTTGCGCCCCCACTTTGTTCAGGGCGTCGGCCGGCGGCAACTTATAGACTTCGGAGCGGTTCAGAGCATCCAGCTCATTGATGGCAGCCGGGCGCAGCACACTGCTGACCTGATACTCCCGCGGGGCCAGAAAAGCGTAGCCCGCCCCCAGCACCCCTGCCAGAATCGTACACCCCAGCACCAACTTCTTTTGCCGCCAGATACCATGACACAGTTCAAACAGATCAATTTCGTCCGATGCCGCATGAGCGTGGAGCCGAGGAGTTTTATTCAAAACTGATGCACCTTAAAAAGTCGACAGTCAGCGGTCACACATATTCATCAAATACTGAATGGCCGCTTGAAAATCAGGGACAACGCCCTGTACACAAGACACGAACGGTCTACCGATGGTCATCGGACCACCTCGATCATGGAAAAATCCCACATCACCGTAGATTGTTTTCGTTCAGATTACGCAGGAGCCCCTACCCTGGTGCTGAGCGTAGACGAACTTGTAAAGAACCGTTTCCGAATCAACGCACAAAATGGCGCTAAATACCCGTGAATACTGGGAAAATTCGTACGCAACAAAGAGAAACCAGACAATTCTCACAAAATCGATTCAGCTTATCCGTCAGGCATCTACGCACCAAGGTATTGACTGCTCGTTTTTTAACCAAAAAGGAATTTATATGACACCTGCTTCAAATGCGGATTTCCAGGCGCTCCAGGGGGCATGGGAACAAACGGCGCTGGAAGACAATGGTGTGCTCAATCCCACGGATGAACACAGCGCGCCAGGCGCGATCACGACAATCTCGGGCGATCAATTCCAGGTGGTGACGGTCGACGGCGAGGTTTTACTGGCAGGCAGCTTCACGCTCGATGCCAGCACGGCACCCAAAAGCATTACCTGGGTTGACTCGATGGGAGAGGATGCCGGCAAACAGTTACCCGCGAGTTACCGGCTGGAAGGTGATCACTTCGTGTTTATTGCGGCAGATGAAGGCATGCCCCGCCCTACCCGCTTCAGTACCGGCCCAGGGCAAACCATGCGCACGTTCGTGCGCAAACCCTGACACGGATATACATCCGTTCCTGCGACATGGTTTTCACATGGCCTTCACGTGTTGACCTATAGGGTGAAGGCTACCTACTCCAGTGAACACCTTGGCCCGTCTACCCCACGGGCCTTTTTTTGCCTGCACGGCAGCCAATCAGCACGGGCGCTTGATGGCGGTGAGGGTGTAGCACGGGGCAGTTGAGCGGGCTGGTTTTGATACCTGGGCTGACAGCATGTCCATTGCGTCTCCAATATGTTCCGGTCATTGCGACAAAAGAAGTCCGCCCTACACCGAAAGCCTCGCCATCCTTGAACCGGTAAAGAGCCTTCACTGTAGGGCGAACGGACGGAAAATAAGCCAGGCTTATTGGATGTTCAACTGTTAACAATAAAAAGCCCTGAAAAAGCCTCGATCAGCGCTATTTTTCGATGCAAATGGCTCCACTTTGTAAATGTTTTTGCTTGTATTGCCATACGAGTGCAACGCCGCCTTCAGAAACTATACCTTCACGCCATGGGTCACTACTGCTACCGACCTCTTGCCTGAAGACCGTGCCATGGCCACTCGCTCTGACCTGCGCAACACCCTATCCCTGGACAGCCTGAACTTCTTCCTGGCGGACGTGCGTGACGGACTGGGGCCGTACCTGGCGATTTATCTGCTGGCCGTGCACCACTGGGACCCCGCCAGCATCGGCGTCGTCATGACACTGGCCGGCATCGCGGCCCTTCTGACCCAGACGCCGGCCGGCGCATTGATTGACCGAACCCGCAGCAAACGGGCAGTGATCGTGATCGCCGCGCTGCTGGTGACTGCCAGTTGCCTGCTCCTGCCCTTCGTCAGCTCCTTCAGCCTGGTGGCGCTGACCCAGGCGGCCAGTGCAGCGGCGGCCTCGGTGTTTGCGCCGGCCATCTCGGCGATTTCCCTCGGGATCACCGGGCCGCGCGCTTTTACCCGGCGCACCGGCCGCAATGAAACCTTCAACCACGCCGGCAACGCGGTGGCGGCCCTGCTCGCTGGTGGGTTCGCCTACCTGTTCGGCCCGGTGGCGGTGTTCTATCTGATGGCAGTCATGGCTGCGGCGAGTGTCATCGCGGTCAGCTGCGTGTCAGCCCAGGCAATCGACCACGAAGTCGCACGGGGTTTCGACCCTGCGCATGGCACCGGCCATGAACAACCGTCGGGATTGGCCGTGCTTCTGGCGAACAGGCCCTTGATGCTGTTTGCCATCTGCTGCGCGCTGTTTCACCTGGCCAATGCGGCCATGCTGCCGCTGGTCAGCCAGAAGCTGTCGCAGATCAACCTGCAGATGGCCACGCCGCTGACCTCGGCCTGCATCGTCGCGGCCCAGTTGGTGATGGTGCCGGTGGCCTGGCTGGTGGGCGTGAGGGCCGACGTGTGGGGGCGCAAGCCGTTGCTGCTCGCCGGTTTCATGATCCTGCCGCTGCGGGGCGTGTTGTATACGCTGTCCAGTGATCCTTATTGGCTGGTGGCGGTGCAGATGCTTGACGGGGTCGGCGCCGGGGTGTTCGGCGCGCTGTTTCCGGTGATCGTCAAAGACCTCACCCAGGGCACCGGACGCTTCAATGTCAGCCTGGGCGCGCTGTCCACGGCATTCGGCCTCGGCGCGGCCTTGAGCAGCAGCCTGGCAGGTTTTGTCGTGCAGTGGGCGGGTTACAACGCCGCGTTCCTGACCCTGGCCGGCGTGGCGGCCGTCGCATTGGGGCTGGTGTGGGTGGCAATGCCGGAGACTCGGGCGAATCCATCCGTGCAGCGCCATACAACTCCCGCCTGACATATGCGACAATGCGCGCCAAATTCCAACATGCACCCATTTTTCTGCTCAGCGACTGGGCCCCAAGCCTTGATGTCGCTGCCGACGTATGCCCGTTGGCCTGGGCCACAAAATGGGCCCGGCTCAAATTAGCGCACTCCAAGCTATTGATAGGTAAAGTAATTGATCTCCACAGCTAACATCACCATGCAGTTCGGCGCCAAGCCGCTATTTGAGAACGTTTCGGTCAAGTTCGGCGCAGGCAACCGTTATGGCCTGATCGGTGCCAACGGTTGCGGCAAGTCGACTTTCATGAAAATCCTCGGTGGCGACCTCGACCCGTCGGGCGGCCAGGTCATGCTGGAGCCGAACGTGCGCCTGGGTAAACTGCGCCAGGACCAGTTCGCCTACGAAGAATTCACCGTACTCGACACCGTGATCATGGGTCACGAAGAGCTGTGGAAGGTCAAGGCCGAGCGCGACCGCATCTACTCGCTGCCGGAAATGACCGAAGACGACGGCATGGCCGTGGCCGAGCTGGAAACCGACTTCGCCGAGATGGACGGCTACACCGCCGAATCCCGCGCCGGTGAGTTGTTGCTGGGCCTGGGTATCGGCATCGAGCAGCACAACGGCCCGATGAGTGAAGTGTCACCAGGCTGGAAGCTGCGTGTATTGCTGGCCCAGGCGCTGTTTTCCGATCCGGAAGTGTTGCTGCTCGACGAGCCAACCAACCACCTGGACATCAACACCATCCGCTGGCTGGAAAACATCCTGACCCAGCGTAACAGCCTGATGATCATCATCTCTCACGACCGTCACTTCCTGAACAGCGTCTGCACCCACATGGCCGACCTGGACTACGGCGAGCTGCGCCTGTTCCCGGGCAACTACGACGAATACATGACCGTGGCGACCCAGTCCCGCGAGCAGTTGCTGTCGGACAACGCCAAGAAGAAAGCGCAGATCTCCGAGCTGCAATCCTTCGTCAGCCGCTTCTCGGCCAACGCCTCGAAAGCCAAGCAGGCCACTTCCCGTGCCAAGGCGATCGACAAGATCCAGCTGGCCGAAGTCAAGCCATCGAGCCGCGTCAGCCCGTTCATCCGCTTCGACCAGACCAAGAAGCTGCACCGCCAGGCGGTCATCGTCGATCGCATGGCCAAGGGCTTTGACGGCAAGACGCTGTTCAAGGACTTCAGCTTCCAGGTTGAAGCCGGCGAGCGCGTGGCGATCATCGGCCCGAACGGTATCGGCAAGACCACCCTGCTGCGTACCCTGGTCAACGAACTGACCCCGGATGCCGGTACGGTCAAGTGGACCGACGCGGCTGAACTGGGCTATTACGCCCAGGACCATGCTTCGGACTTCGAAGACGAGTCCAACCTGTTCGACTGGATGGGCCGCTGGACCAAGGAAGGCGAGCAAGTGGTTCGCGGTACCCTGGGCCGCATGCTGTTCTCCAACGACGAGATCCTGAAGTCGGTGAAGGTGATTTCCGGTGGCGAGCAAGGTCGCATGCTGTTCGGCAAGCTGATCCTGCAAAAGCCGAACGTGCTGATCATGGACGAGCCGACCAACCACTTGGACATGGAGTCCATCGAGGCGCTGAACCTGGCGTTGGAGAACTACCCGGGTACGCTGATCTTTGTCAGCCATGACCGGGAGTTTGTGTCGTCCCTGGCCACCCGCATCATCGAGCTGAGCCCGAGTGGGGTGATCGACTTCAGCGGGACTTATGACGATTACCTGCGTAGTCAGGGTGTGGTTTTCTAAGAGCCGCCGGTAGTTTGAAATGCGAAAGCCCCGTCCAGTGTGATGGGGCTTTTTTTTGGGATATGGCTCTGCTTTTCTGTGGGAGCCGTCGAGCTTTAGCGAGGCCGCGATAGCGGTGTGCCAGGCAACATCTTTATTGACCATGCCGCCGCCTTCGCAGCCTTGCTACAGCTCGACAGCTCCCACACTTTACCGCGTCAGCTTTAGTTGTCCCGGGCCAGGGAGGCCCCATGGATCCAAAGCCGGATAGGCACGGGCCGCAATATCATCAAATATAGTTAGCCTGCTTCCTTTTACCCCAAGCCCTTGCCATGATGCCCTCACCGCCCGCCCGCGAACGAGTCCCCATGCCTGCCACACAGCCCGCCGCCCCTAGCTCCTTGTCGATCACCCTGCAGATCGTCTCCATCGTTTTCTACACGTTTATCGCGTTTATCTGTATCGGCCTGCCGATTGCCGTCATCCCCGGCTATGTCCACGGTGAGCTTGGTTTCAGCGCGGTGGTCGCCGGGATAACCATCGGCTCGCAATACCTGGCCACGCTGCTCAGCCGCCCCATGGCCGGGCGCATGTCGGACAACGTGGGCACCAAGCGCGCTATCGTGCTGGGCCTGAGCGGGATTCTGCTGAGCGGGGTGCTGACGTTCATCGCCACGCTGGTGCAAAGCCTGCCGTTGCTAAGCCTCGGCATATTGATTGTCGGCCGGCTGTTACTCGGCGTCGCGCAGGGCCTGATCGGCGTCGGCACCATCAGTTGGTGCATGGGCGCGGTCGGTGCCGAACATACGGCACGATCGATCTCGTGGAACGGCATCGCCTCCTACGGTGCGATTGCCATTGGTGCGCCGCTTGGGGTGGTGATGGTTGCCGACTACGGCTACACCAGCCTCGGAATCGCCCTCACGGCACTTTCCGCCCTGGGCCTGCTGCTGATTCGCAACAAACCTTCGGTGCCCGTGGTGCGCGGCGAGCGGCTGCCCTTCTGGGCGGTATTCGGGCGTATCGCGCCGTTTGGCGCCAGCCTGTGTCTCGCATCGATTGGCTACGGCACACTCACCACGTTTATCACCCTCTACTACTTGAGCCGTGGCTGGACCGGCGCAGCCTGGTGCCTGACGGTATTTGGCGTGTGTTTCATCCTGTCACGGCTGGTGTTTATCTCTGCCATCAACCGCTTCGGCGGCTTCACCGCGGCGATTGCCTGCATGACCATCGAAACCCTGGGCCTGACGCTGTTGTGGCTGGCACCGTCCACCGGCGTGGCCTTGATCGGCGCCGGGCTGACCGGCTTTGGTCTGTCGCTGGTGTACCCGGCGCTGGGCGTGGAGGCGATCAAGCAGGTGCCCAACAGCAGCCGGGGCGCCGGGTTGAGTGCATATGCGGTGTTTTTTGACCTGGCGCTGGCCATTGCCGGGCCGGTGATGGGTGCGGTGGCGCTGAACCTGGGCTACTCGTGGATCTTCTTCTGCGCCGCCCTGCTCTCGGTCACCGGCCTGGGCCTGACGTTGCTGCTCAAGCGCCGCGCTTACTGATCAGCCGTCTGCAAGCCCGCCCGGGTGGATTGCCCGAGGGTGTGATTAAAGAACCGCCCGGCCTCGGAAATCAGGTCGCGGTGGATGCTTTCACGGTCAACCCCGTCGGCATCGGTGCACATGGCGGGCATCGCGGCCAGTTGGCTCTCGTCGCAAGGCGCCATGAACACAAAGTGCCCTGCCCCGGCCAGCAGCTTGAAGTCCGGCGGCTCCGGCAGTTTGCGCGCCAGGGCCTCGGCGTTCTTGTCCACGGCCACCAGCTTGTCGCCGTCGCCGCTGTAGAGCAGTACCGGTACATGCACGTCCGCCAGGGTGTGGCGGCCAAACATCAGGCTCAACGGCGCCATCAACATCAAGGCATGGATACGCGGGTCGGCCTGCGGTTGCAGGTCGTCGCGGTCGACGATCAACTCGCCCTTGGTGGTGCAGGCGTCGCGATCTTCCGGGCGCTGCTGGCAGTAGCGGCGCAGGCGGTCGAGGTCCGGCTTGGCGCCGGCGAGGATGAGCGCGGTTTCGCCACCGGCCGAATAACCGATGACGCCTACCTGGTCGACGTTGACGAATGGCGACAGCATCGGGTCGCCGAGGGTGGCGGTGATCGCTTCGGAAATCTGGATCGGGCGCCCGTACAGGTTGCTCAAGGTGCCCAGCCGGCTGTGATCCTTGTAGTTGTCGCCAGGGTGCAGCACCGCCACCACCACAAACCCCTTGCGCGCCAGGGAGGTGGCGAGGTCGTGCAGGGCCAGGGGCGTGCCGGTATTGCCGTGGGACAGCATCAGCATTGGAAAGCGGCCGATGGCGATTTTCGAGTCTTCAGTGGCGGCGATGTGATAAGCGCCCACCTGAGTGGTGTGTTCCAGGCCGGTGGACGGGTAGAACGCGACGGCTTTCATCGGCTGCAGATCCAGCGGGTCGAGAAAAGTCATGCGGTGGAAGCCCACACTCCAATGGGGGTGCGGCGCGGGCGCGGCTTGCACTGAAATCAGGCCGCCGAGCAGGGAGAGAACCAAGACTGCACAAAGACGCATCATGGGGATGTCCACCTTTGTTGCGTAAGCCCGCGTAGCTGTTGAAGTATCCATGGTTCAGGCGCTCGGACTGGCAGGGTTTACCCATGCGTGCATAACCTGGGCCAAAGTAGTGACAGCGGGTAAACGAAAAAACTCCGTACTCCGATCGCTTTTCAGGCGAGCAGAATACAGAGTTTAGGCGCCTCGAATCAGATTGATATCGAGGAACAGCAAAATTTACACAAGTCTTACGCTGCGGCGAACAATTGTTCGTTGATCACTGCGTTGGCGTCGCTGATCGCCTTGCTGCGCACTTCATCGCCATAGCCCAGGCCGTGGGCGCGGACGATTTCGATGTCGGTGATGCCGAGGAAGCCCAGCAGTACTTTCAGGTAGTCTTCGTGAGCCACACCGGTCGGCTGGCCAACGTGCAGGCCGCCGGAGGTCGACACGATGATGACTTTCTTGCCACCGGCCAGGCCTTCAGGACCGTTTTCGGTGTAGCGGAATGTCTGGCCGGCGACGGCGATACGGTCGATCCAGGCCTTGAGTTGGGTCGGGATGGTGAAGTTGTACATCGGCGCAGCCAGGACGATGGCGTCGGCCGCGAGGAATTCGGCGAGGGTGTTGGCGCTCAGCTCGGCTTCATGTTTCTGTACGGCATCACGCAGTTCGGCAGCGGTGCCCAGTGCACCCAGGGTCACGCCGGAAAAGTGGTTGATACCTTCGCTGGCCAGGTCACGGTAGGTCACTTCAACGCCTGGCTCGGCCGCCTGCCAGGTCTTGACGACACCTGCGCTCAACTGACGGGAAACCGAGTTGTCGCCGAGGATGCTGGAATCGATATGCAACAGTTTCATGGTTAATCTCCAAGTAAGCATCGCCAAGGGCGACGGAATGGAAATAAGCCTACAGATGAAACCAATCAGCGATTAGTCAGGCAATATGCGATTATTCGTCCCACTGACAGGACAATAGGCCGACCATGCAAGATCTGAATGACCTCTACTACTTCGCCAAGGTGGTGGAAGCCGGCGGTTTCGCCGCTGCCGGGCGACTGCTGGGGATTCCCAAGTCGCGGCTGTCGCGGCGCATTGCCGAGCTGGAAGAACGCCTCGGCGCCCGCTTGCTGCAACGTACCACCCGCCAACTGACCCTCACCGCCGTGGGTGAACGCTACCTGCGCCACTGCCAGGCAATGCTGCTGGAGGCGGAAATGGCCGACGAGGCAGTGGCCAGCATGTCCAGCGAACCCCGCGGTCGGCTGCGGGTCAGCAGCCCCGTGGGCCTGGCTCACCAATTCCTGCAGACCGTGGTGGCGGAGTTTCTCACCGCCAACCCGCTGGTGCAGTTGGAGATGAACCTGGTCAACCGCCGCGTCGACCTGGTGGCCGAAGGCATTGATGTGGCCTTGCGCGTGCGCGAGCTTGGGGATGAAGACCCGCTGCTGGTGACCAAGCGCCTGCGCCAGGCCCAGACCGCGATTGTCGCCAGCCCCGACTTTGTGCGTGAGCGGCAGATCGACACCCTGGAAGACCTCAAGCAACTGCCGGTGCTGGGCGCCCTGGAAGCAGACCGCATGGTGCACTTCCGCATGCTCAGCCCGGAGGGCAGCAGCCACGACCTGGTGATGGAAGCGCGGCTGGGGATCGATGATTTCCTGGTACGCAAGGCCTGCGCCCTCGCCGGCCTGGGGTTTACCGTGCTGCCGATGATGTATTGCGAGGAGGAATTGGCCAACGGCCAATTGGTGCAGCTCTTGCCCGAATGGTCATTGCCGGGCGGCTGGTTGCAGGCGGTGTACCCACATCGGCGCGGCGTGTTGCCAGCCGTGCGGGCCTGGATCGACCACCTGGATAACGCCTTCAAAGGTTGCGGAGACCGTTTGCTATGAGAATGACCGAAGAACAAGTCGCCACGTTTTGCCTGGGCTTGCCCGGCGCGCGGGAAGATTACAAATGGGGCGGCGTGCGGGTGTTTTCGATTGCCGGCAACAAGATGTTTGCCTTGCAGAACCTGCGGGGTGACTCGCTGGCGTTCAAGGTCGACAAGGAGCTGTTCCTGGGCCATGTGGATCGCCCCGGCATCCACCCGGCGCCGTACCTGGCGCGGGCGCAGTGGATCATCATGGAAACGCCCTACCCGCTGGGCGCCGAGGAACTGCGTGGCCTGTTGCAGCGCTCCCACCAGTTGGTGGTGAGCAAGCTGCCCAAGCGCACGCAGGTCGGCTTGTTGCTAGAAGATCGAGAGTAGCGTGCCACCCAGGAACAGCTGATCAATCCAGAACACCTGGTGCAGCAACACGATCAGCCAGAACACCACCTGATAAGACACCTTGCGCGTCTTGTGGCGGAACACCTGCTGGGCAATCAACGCCCCCGGCCAACCGCCTGCCAGCTCCACCGCGTGCAGGACGTTTTCCGGGGTGCGCCAGCTGTCTTCGCGAGCCTTGCGCTTGTCGCTCCAGTACAACAGGAACGCCACCACGCTGACCACGCCATAGGCCACCAGCGGGATCAGCGAAACCCCGCGGTACCCCAGCAGCGCCGCACCAAGCAGCGGCGCGGCGCACAACAGTGCAAACACCAACGCCTTGAAGCGTGGATGCTGGATGATCATGGCTTGACGGCCGACCAGTCGATCCAGCCGAACTGCCAGGTGGCCAGGATCACCAGGCCGAAGGCGATCCGGTACCAGGCGAACGCCGCGTAGCTGTGGCTGGCGATGAACTTGAGCAGCGCCTTGACCGCGATCATCGCGAAGATGAACGAGGTGACAAAGCCGATGGCAAACACCGGCAGGTCATCCGGCTGGAACAGGTGACGGTACTTGTAGCCCGAATACACCGCTGCGCCGACCATGGTCGGCATCGCCAGGAAGAACGAGAACTCGGTGGCGGTCTTGCGTGACAGGCCGAACAACAGGCCGCCAATGATGGTAGCGCCCGAGCGCGAGGTGCCCGGGATCATGGCCAGGCACTGGGCGAAGCCGACTTTGATCGCGTCCTTCCAGGTGATGTCGTCGACGGTTTCGGCGTGCACTTCATGCTGGCGGCGCTCGGCCCACAACATGATGACGCCGCCCACCACCAACGCCGCCGCAACGGTGATCGGGTTGAACAGGTAGTGTTTGATCAGGTCGGCGAAAATCACCCCCAGCACCACCGCCGGCAATACGGCAATGATCAGGTTGACGGTGAAACGCTGGGCATTGCGCTGGGTCGGCAAGCCAATGACCACGTCGAGGATCTTGCGTCGAAACTCCCACACCACCGCCAGGATCGCGCCCAGCTGGATGATGATATTGAACGCTTCAAAGCGTTCGCCACCGAAGTTGATCAAGTCGGCCACGATAATCTGGTGCCCGGTACTGGAGATCGGCAAAAACTCCGTCAGCCCCTCTACAACGCCGAGTATCAGTGCCTGTACGGCGGTCCAAAGATCCATCGATTCCCCCAAAGGTCATGCCCACGGCATGCCTCGTTGATATTTTTTAGACGTTCACTAACGAAGAGTGCGCTGCAAGCACAGCGCAAATAATCAAGGCCGAACTGCGAAAATTCCGTGAAAAATCAGGCAGGACTCAGGTTTTTTGATTCTGGGCCGAAAGCCTATCAGACAAGCCGGAAATGTCGATGCAGCACCCAAAATTATAAGAACACGGAGTGACAGGACCATGAACAGTTTGCGCAATATGTCTATCAGCCGGCGCCTCTGGCTGATCCTGATCGTCGCCGTGCTGATGCTGCTAACCCTCGGCCTGCTTATGCTCAAGCAGATTCATGGCGACCTGTACCAGGCCAAGAGTGAGCAGACCCAGCGCGTGGTGCAAACCGCCAGCGGGATCCTGACTTATTATCACAGCCTCGAAACCAGCGGCGTCCTGAGCCGTGAAGCGGCGCAGAAGCAAGCCTTGAGCGCGGTACGTGGCTTGCGCTACGGAAAGGACGACTACTTCTGGATCAACGATCTCACGCCCGTGATGATCATGCACGCGGCCAACCCCAAGCTCGACGGCCAGAACCTGTCGGCCATCCGCGATCCGGACGGCTTTGCGGTGTTCAACGAGTTCGTGATCCTGGCCAAGGCCAAGGGCGCCGGGATGGTGAATTACCGCTGGCCCAAACCCGGCGCCGATGCGCCGGTGGCCAAGACCTCCTATATACAGCTGTTCGAACCCTGGGGCTGGATCATCGGTTCCGGCGTGTATGTCGATGACGTGCAAGGCGAGTTCCGCGGCCAGGTGTGGAAAGCCTCGGTGGTTGGCCTGGTGATCGCGCTGATCATGGCCCTGCTGGTAGTGCTGATAGCCCGCAGCATCGTGCGCCCGTTGCAGCAGGCAGTGAATGCGATGGCCAATATCGCCAGTGGCGAAAGCGACCTGACCCGCACCCTCGACACCCATGGCCAGGATGAAGTCACTCAATTGTCGCGGCACTTCAACAGCTTTACCGCCAAGCTGCGGCAGGTGGTAGGCCAGTTGCAGACCTGCGCCAACGCCTTGGGCCAGTCGTCCACCGAGCTGGGCAGCAACGCCAGCGATGCCCATGACCGCAGCCAACAGCAATCGCAGCAGATGGAACTGGTGGCGACGGCGATCAATGAAGTCACCTATGGCGTACAGGACGTGGCCAAAAATGCCGAGCATGCCGCCAGCGAAATGCGCGATGCCCAGGTGCAGGCCGAACAGGGCCAGCTCAATATCGATGGCAGCCTGCAACGGATCGACCAGCTCTCCGGCACCATCAGCCAGGCCGTGGAGGTGATCCGGACGCTGTCGACTGAAAGCACGCAGATTGGCGGCGTGCTGGAAGTGATCCGCTCGATTGCCGACCAGACCAACTTGCTGGCCCTCAACGCCGCCATCGAAGCGGCCCGCGCCGGGGAGCAAGGCCGTGGTTTTGCGGTGGTGGCCGACGAAGTACGGCTGCTGGCCCAGCGCACGCAAAAATCCACGGCAGAGATCCAGGTGATGATCGAGCGCCTGCAAGGCCATTCGGAGGCAGCGGTCAAGGTCATCAGTGACAGCCACCAGGCCTCGCAACTGACCATCGAACAAGCAGGCCAAGCGGGAGCGAGCCTGACTGCCATCGGCCAGGCGCTGCGTAATCTCAACGGGCTGAACGCCTCGATTGCCAGTGCCACGTTGCAGCAGGCGCATGTGGTGGAAGACATCAACCAGAACGTCACCCAGGCAGCCGGCTTGTCCCACAGCACCGCGCTGGCGGCGCAGCAGTCCAGCGTCGCGAGTGCGCACTTGAAAGGCCTGAGCGAACAACTCGACAGCCTTCTGCGCCAATTCAAGGTCTGACGCCGATGATCGTTCCCACGCTCTGCGTGGGAACGCATCCTGTGACGCTCTGCGTCACCGTTGCGCAGAGCCGGGACGCGGAGCGTCCGGAACTGCATTCCCACGCAGAGCGTGGGAACGATCTATCGTCGCACCGCCGCTCCCACATTGGTTACAATCAGCGCCCTCTTCGACTCCCCCAAGGAACCGCCATGTCCGGGCTTGAACTGTTTGCCGCCGCCCTGGGGGTGATCGCTGTCTGGTTGACGGTTAAACAGAACCCGTGGTGCTGGCCCATCGGCCTGGTGATGGTGCTGCTGTACACCTGGATCTTCTTCGATGTGAAGCTCTACTCCGACATGCTCCTGCAAGTGATCTACGCCGCCCTGCAACTCTACGGCTGGTGGCAGTGGACCCGCGCCGGTGAGGTCAAGCAAGGCCGGCAAGTCACCAGCCTGGGCCTGCAACCGATCCTGCAAGGCCTGGCTGTGGGTGCTGTGGGCAGCCTGTTGCTGGGCGCAGCCATGGCCCACTGGACCGACGCCGCCCAACCCTGGCTGGACGCGGCCCTGACCGGCTTCAGCCTGGTGGCGCAGATGTGGATGGCGCAAAAACGCGTGCAGTGCTGGCTGTTGTGGATCACCGTGGATGTGATCTTCGTCGGGCTGTTCCTCTACAAAGGCCTGTACCTCACCGCCGCGCTCTACGCCTTGTTCACCGTGATCGCGGTGCAGGGCTGGCGTGAATGGCGCGCCGACCCGGCGTTGCACGCATGAAGGTGGTGGTACTGGCCGGCCCGGAATCCAGCGGTAAAAGCTGGCTGGCCGCCCAGTTGCAGGCACATTTTGGCGGGGTGATGGTGGGCGAATACGTGCGCGATTTCATCGACCACCACCAGCGCGATACCACCCTGGCGGATATCCCGGAGATCGCCCGGGGCCAGTTGGCCTGGGAAGATGCCGCCCGCGCCGCGCAGCCGGCGTTGCTGATCCTCGACACCAACCTGCTGACCAACAAGCTGTGGAGCCAGACCCTGTTTGGCGACTACCCGGCGTGGCTCGACAGCGAACTGCTCGCCCGCCACTACGACCTGCACCTGCTGCTGTCGCCGGAAGACGTGGAGTGGACCGCCGATGGCCAGCGCTGCCAGCCGGAGTTTGCCGATCGCCTGGCGTTTTTCCAGGCCAGTCGTGACTGGCTGGAGCAACATCATCAGCCGTTACGGGTCATCCGTGGGGATTGGCAAGCACGCCAGGACCAGGCCTTTTCAGCTGTGGAACAACTGCTGGATTGACCGGCGGGGACGGTTTTCATGCACCGCTCGTTACGCATGGCCCACTTTCAACGCTCTGGCACGCAGGGCTGAAGACCGGTTATCGGGTCAACGCAGTCCTCTACCCGGGGCACAGGTCAATCCTTAAAAGGAGATTGGCCTATGAACATGCGCATCGTTGCCCGCTTGATCAACTTGCCCGAAGACCGTGGCGTTCGTGTTGAAACCGCCGCCCATCACATCCTGCTGGTGCGTTCGGGTAGCGAGGTTCGTGCCTATCAGGCGGATTGCCCCCACGCCGGGGCGCCCCTGGAGCAAGGCGTGGTCTGTGACGGGAGGATCATTTGCCCGTGGCACAAGGCGGCCTTCCGGGTGGATGACGGCCAGGTCTGCGAGCCGCCCGCGCTGGTGCAGCTCAAGCAGTACCCGGTGGAGATTCACGACGGCGTGGTCAGTGTGGGCGACGAGGCACTGCCCTCGCCCGTTGCCCCGCACACCAACGATTCGCGCTGCTTTATCGTGATTGGCGCCGGTGCAGCCGGTTCGGCGGCCGTGGCCACGCTGCGCCGCAAGGGTTTCAGCGGCCGGTTGTTGTGGATCGACCAGGAACAGGACCCCGCCTACGACCGCACCGCCCTGAGCAAATTCGTCATCTGCGGCGAGATGCCGCCGCAGGAAACACCGCCCTTGCTGGACGAGGCCACCTGCCACGCGTCGCGGATCCACGGCGAAGTGCGCCATCTCGACCCTCAAGCCAAGCGCCTCGAGCTTGCGGACGGTCGCCATTTCGACTACGACGCCGCACTGCTGGCCACCGGCGGCGAAGCCAGGCCGCTGGATATTCCGGGCACCGTACTCAACAACGTGTTCGTGTTGCGCTCCCGGGACGATGCGGCGCGTATCGTCAAGGCGGCTCAACCGGGCTCGTGCGCAGTGATCATCGGCGACAGTTTTATCGGCCTGGAAGCCGCGTCCGCCTTACGCAAGCGCGGGTTGACGGTGCAGGTGGTGGGCCGTCACGAGATTCCGCTGGCGGCCCAACTGGGCAAGCGCATCGGTGCCTCACTGCGCCAATTGCATGAAGCCAACGGCGTGATATTCCACACCGCCAGCGAGCCTGCACGCCTGGAAGGCCACATGGACGTGACGACGGTGGTGCTGAAAAACGGCCACAGATTGGCCGCAGACCTGGTACTGATAGGCGTCGGCGTCACGCCTGCCACGGGGTTTGTCGAGGGGCTGGAAAAAGCCGAGGACCAGTCGCTGAAAGCCGATGCCGGTTTGTCCCTCGCGCCCGGACTATGGGCGGCGGGCGATATGGTGACCTTTCCATGGAACGGCCAACCCGTGCGCATCGAACACTGGCGTGTGGCGCAGCAACTCGGGGTGCTGGCGGCGCGCAATATGCTGGGCGCACAACAGGTGTTTGCCGATGTGCCGTTCTTCTGGACGTATCACTTCGGCAAGACCTTTGAACTGCTGGGCCACCCCCGCCACTGGAATCAGCTCCACGTGGAAGGCGACCTGCAGCGCCACGACTTCATCGCCCTGCTCTGCCAGGGCGACGAAGTGGAAGCGGTAGTTGCCTGTGAACATCAGCGGGCCATGGCGCTGCTCTCGCAACGCCTGAAGCACCCGCTGAAGAAGGCCGAGGTGCTGGAGCTGATCCGCGGGCTTTAGTAGCCCAGGGACAACCCGGTATTGCGCCGAGGGTCGTTGGCCCCATAGAAACGGTTATTGCCGACCGGCTTGCCGTCCAGGGACGGCGCGCCTACCAGGATCGCCGCCAGGTGGTTGGCGTCCTGCGGGCCGGCAAACTTGTGGCCCCAGCCTTCGAGGATTTTCTGGGTGTCGGGGCTCAGGGCAAAGCGTTCGATATTGGTCGCCTCAGGCAGCCATTGCTGGTGGAAACGCGGGGCGTCCACGGCTTCCTGGATGTTCATCTTGTAGTCGATCACGTTGAGGATGGTCAGCAACGTGGCCGTGATGATACGGCTGCCACCCGGCGTACCCACCACCATCACCGCCTTGCCATCCTTGGTGACGATGGTCGGGCTCATGGACGACAGCGGCGTCTTGCCCGGAGCAATGGCGTTGGCTTCGCCCTGCACCAGGCCGTACATGTTCGGCACGCCGATCTTGGAGGTGAAGTCGTCCATTTCGTCGTTGAGGATCACCCCGGTCTTGCTCGCCATCACGCCCGCGCCGAACCAGTCGTTGAGGGTGTAGGTCACCGAGACCGCGTTGCCCCACTTGTCGACGATGGAGTAGTGGGTGGTGTTATTGCCTTCGTGGGGCGAAACGCCCGGCTTGATGTCCTGGGAGATCCCGGCTTTCTGCGGGTCGATGGCGGCGCGCAGTTTGGCGGCGTAATCCTTGTCCAGCAGGTGCTCAACCGGGTTCTGCACGAAGTCCGGGTCGCCGAGGTAGCTGTTGCGGTCGACGTACGCGTGGCGCATGGCTTCGATCTGGTAGTGCAGGCCCTGGGCCGAGTGATAGCCGAGGTCGGCCATCGGGTAGCCTTCGAGGATGTTCATGATTTCGCAGATGACCACCCCGCCCGAGCTCGGTGGTGGTGCGGACACCACGTGGTAGCCACGGTAGTCACACTCGATGGGCGCCAGTTCGCGGGTCTTGTATTTGTCCAGGTCGGCTTGGGTGATGATGCCTTTGCCCGATTGGCTGGAATCCACAATCGCCTTGGCTACCCAGCCTTTGTAGAAGCCATCGGTGCCCTTGGCGGAGATTTCCCGCAGGGTTTTCGCCAGGTCTTTCTGCACCAGCTTCTGGCCCACCAGCATCGGCTCGCCTCCGTGCAGGAAGATGCCGCGCAGGTCTTTGTCTTTCTTGAATTCGTCAGTAGCGGTGTGCAGCAGGTCGACATCGCCCTGCTCCAGGGCAAAACCGTCTTCGGCCAGCTTGATCGCCGGGGCGATGACCTGGGCGCGCTTGAGGGTGCCGTATTTGCTCAGCGCCAGTTCCATGCCCGACACAGTGCCGGGAACGCCGACCGCCAGGTGGCCCTTGGAGCTGAGGTCCGGGACCACGTTGCCGTCCTTGTCCAGGTACATGTCGGCGGTCGCGGCCAGCGGGGCTTTTTCGCGGAAATCGAGGAAGGTCTTGCGGCCGTCGGCCAGTTGCACGGTCATGAACCCACCGCCGCCCAGGTTGCCGGCCGCCGGGTACACCACGGCCAGGGCGTAGCCCACCGCCACCGCCGCATCCACGGCGTTGCCGCCGGCCTTGAGCACATCCACGCCCACATGGGTCGCCAGATGCTGGGCGGTGACCACCATGCCATTTTCGCCAGCCACCGGGGCCTGGGAGGCCGCCTGCACGCCGCTGACAGTCAGCACCAGCGCGGTGGCAATCAAAGTTCGGGTAAACGGTTGGTATTTCATCCCTGGCTACTCTGTTTATTAGAAGAACTCGAAAGTAATACTTTTCCGATCCAAGCCCCAGCGTTATGCCGCGTTTGTGACAGAGCCTGTCGGTAACGGAATAATGCCCATGCTATATTCCGGGCCTTTACGCCGCGCAGCAGAGGCTTTTCGATGGTGATCAAGAAGACCGGTATCCGCGCCCAGCAAGCCGACCAGACCCGCGCGCGGATTCTCCAGGCGGCGGTCAAGGTCTTCACCCGCGACGGCTATTCCGGCGGGCGTGTGGAAAGCATTTCCCGCGAGGCCTACTCCAACGACCGCATGCTGTATTACTACTTCGGCAGCAAGGAGCACCTGTTTGTGTGTGTGCTGGAGCACATCTATGAACAGTTCAACAAGGCCGAAAGCAAGCTCAAGCTCGACCTGACTGCACCGGTGCAAGCGTTGCAGGCGCTGGTGGGGTTTATCTGGAATTACTACGTCAAGCATCCCGAGTTTGTGGCGATCCTGAGCATCGAGAACCTGCACCAGGGCAAGCATGCGAAGCAGTCGGGTGAACTGCGGCGGTTGTCCGGGGAGGCGGTTGGGGTGTTGCGGCCGATCATCGAAGCGGGCCAGGCCCAGGGGCTGTTTCGTGAAGATGTGGACATCAAGCATGTGTACTTGATGATTGCTTCGTTGTGCTACTTCTATAACTCCAACCAGCACACGCTGAGTTCGTTTTTGGGGGAGGATTTGGCGGATAAGACCCAGCAGCGGGATTGGCTGGGGTTTATCAGTGATCTGGTGTTGCGCGGGGTATGCGTGACACCGCCCATCCAACGGTAGAACCTGGATCTAAATGTGGGAGCGGGCTTGCTCGCGAATGCGGTGTATCAGTCAATATATTTGGCGACTGACGAACCGCTTTCGCGAGCAAGCCCGCTCCCACATTTTTTGACCGTGTGAATCAATGGGTACCGGGATTGGCTCGCAGGTGTGCCACGGTTTGCTCCAGGCCTTCCCACTGCGGTGCATGGGGTGCGAAGCGCCCGCGCAGGTAGGCGGCCAACTCCGCCACTTGGGTGTTCGACAAACTGTCCTTGAACGCCGGCATGTAACCCAGATCCTTGGTCGCCGGAGTGCTGATCCCTTGCAAAATCACCTTGATCAGGTTGTCCGGTTGATCGCTGTGCACATTGGTATTGGTCGCCAGTGACGGGCTGACGCCGAACAGCTTCGGGCCCTGTCCGTCGGCATGGCAGGCCTTGCATGAACCTTCGAATACCCGTCGCCCATTGGCATTGGGCACCGTCGCAGCTGCCACCACCTGCGCTTCGGCGGCGCCGCTGTCGTTCAGCGAAGCCAGGTACACCGCCATCGCGCGGATGTCGGTCTTGGGCAGTTTCGCCAGTTCAGTCACGACCGGTCCCATCGGCCCCGTTGCCACGCCATGGGCATCGGAATAACCAGTGCTCAGGTAGCTGAACAATTGGTCTTCGGTCCACGGGGTCGGCGCCTTGGACAAGCCATTCAAGGCCGGCGCTTCCCAACCGTCCACCCTGCCGCCCGCGAGGAACGCCTTGCCGCCCTTCTCCGCCCCCATCAGGTTGCGCGGCGAATGGCACGCCGCGCAGTGCCCCAAACCGTTGACCAGGTAAGCGCCACGATTCCATTGCTCGCTGCGCTGTGGCTGCACGCTGATTTCCCCACGGCGCAGGAACAGCGCATTCCAGCCGGCCATCAACGGCCGGATATTGAACGGAAACTTCATCGCATTCGGCACCGGTGCCTGGCTCACCGGTGCCTGGGACATCAGGTAGGCATACAGCGCCTGCATGTCGGCATCGTTGATATTGCGAAACGCCGTATAGGGAAACGCCGGGTACAGGTTGCGCCCGTCGCGGCCAATGCCGTCGCGCATCGCCCGCTCGAACGCCGGGTAGGACCAGTTGCCAATCCCGGTTTTCTCATCCGGGGTGATGTTGCTGCTGTAAAGGGTGCCGAACGGCGTGTGCATCGCCAGCCCGCCGGCATTGGTGGCACCGCCCGGTGCCGTGTGGCACACCGCGCAATCCCCCACGGCGGCCAGCAAGCGCCCACGCTCCAGGGTGGCCTTGGACCAGGTTCCGGCGCTGGGCGGTGTGATCGGGGCAATTTCGCTGTGAAACGGCCACGCGGTAGCAGCCATGCCCAGCACCGCGCCAAAGGCGGCGAACAATGAGCCGAACAACCATTTGCGGCGCTTTTCCGGGGACTTCGCCGGCTCGCCCAGGGTGCCTGCATTCAGCGCCGCCAATACCCGCTCGGGAGTAATCGGCAGCTCGCGAAAACGGATGCCGGTGGCGTCATAGATCGCATTGGCAATCGCCGCCGCGCTGGGCACCGAGGCCGACTCACCGGCGCCCATCGGGGGCTGGTCCTGGCGCGGCATCATCAGTACGTCGATCTGCGGCACTTCCGGGAAGGTCAGGATCGGATAACCGCCCCACTCCTTGCTCGCCACGGTCGACTCTCCAAAGGTCACGCGTTCCTTGAGCACACGGCTGGTGGACTGGATCACATTGCCGTGGATCTGATGCTGCACCCCTGCGGGGTTGATCATCATCCCCGAGTCATGCCCGATCACCACCCGCGTCACCGAGACATCGCCGGTCTGCTTGTCGATGGCCACGTCCGCGACCCACGCCGCCCACGCCGCGCCGAAGCCGGGAAACTTGCTGTGGATGTAGCGCGCGTAGGCAAAGCCCCGACCACGCAGCAGGTGGTCCTCATTCGCGGTTTGCATCGGCGCGGTACGCGGTGCCCAGTTGGCGCGTTCGGCGGTGGATTTCACCAGGTCGATGGCGCGCTCGTCCTTCAGGTAACGCAGGCGGTACTCCACCGGGTCGACCCCGGCGGCAAACGCCAGTTCGTCGATATAGGATTCATGGGCGAAGGTGTTGGGCAACGCCGACACACCGCGCATCCACGAGGCGCGAACGATCGGCGCCATGTCGTTGATGGTGACGCGCATGTTCGCGATGTCGTAGGGCGGGATCGAGGTGCGGTCGCCCATCTCGAACATCGCCGCCACCGGCTCGACCCGGCCGGTCAACAGCAGCGCCAGGGTGGGCGCGCCGTTGGACGGGTAGCTGGTTTCAAAGTCATAGGCGGCGATGCTGCCGTCGGCGTTCAGGCCGCCGTCGACATCCATCAATTGCGCGGTGCCCTTGGGCTCCCACAGGTGTTCCTGTTCGCGGGTCAGTTGCACCCGCACCGGCTTGCCCACCGCACGCGACAGCAGCAAGGCGTCGGCGCATACATCATCGGCGCAGTTGCGGCCGTAGCAGCCGGCGGCCTCCATGCGAATCACGTCGATGGACGCTTCCGGGCATTCCAGCAACCAGGCCAAGTCGGCCCGCAGCAGGTGCGGGTTCTGGCTGCCCGACCAGACCCGGCTGCCCCCGGGCTGATAATCCGCCACGCCACAGGACGGGCCGATGGAGCCGTGCATCTGGTATGGCCACAGGTAGGTGCGCGGCATGCGCTGGCTGGCGGCGGCCAGGGCTGCGTCGACGTTGCCCTGGTCGAGCACGGTGCGGCGTACCCGCGGGTTGTCGCGGATTGCCTGCTCCACATCGCTCATGTCCGGCAGTGGGTGGTTCCAGGGTTTCCAGTGCACCTGCAGTTCCTGGGCGGCCTTGATTGCCTGCTCTTCGCGCAAGGCCACCACGCCGACAAAATCACGGATCACCACCACCGCAACAATGCCCGGGATATGGGCGATGGAAGACTCGTCGACCTTCAGCAGGCTGTTGCCGACAAAGTCACCGCAATCCAGGCCCGCATACGGTGGGCGGATCACCCGACCGTGGAGCATGTCCGGCACGCGCATGTCGTGCACGTACGTCAGTTCGCCGGTGGCCTTGCCCGGGATATCCACCCGGGCTGCGCCCTTGCCCACCAGGCGGTAATCGGCGGTGGCCTTGAGCGGTGCATCGCCGCTGATGCGCAGTTGGTCATGCTCGCCCGTCACCAGTTCACCATAAGTGATGGTGCGCCCGTCTTCGCCGCGGATAACGCCTGCGTCGACCTTGAGACTTTGAGCATTTACGGACCAGCGTTGCGCCGCCCGCGCCAGCAGGAAACGCCGGGCTTCGGCGGCGGCATTGCGCAGCGGAATCGCGGAGATCTGCAAGGTTGCGCTGGCAATGGTCGCGCCCTGGTTCGGCGCACGCTCGGTGTCGCCCAGCACCATGCGCACCTGGTCCATGGTCAGGTCCAGTTCTTCAGCGACGATCTGCGCCAGGGAGGTGCGAATGCCGGTGCCCAGGTCCACGTGCCCGTTGAAGGCGTACACCAGCCCATCATCGTTCACTGCGATAAACAGCCCCAGCTCCTTGGGCTTGACCGTCGGTGTGCCGCCTTTGGCCACCGGCCCCGAAGGTGGCAGCACATCGTCGACGATCAGCAGGACGCCGGCCTTGGCCAGCCATTGGTCGCGGGAAGGGATTGCGTCAGTCATGGTCATCGATCCACGTTCAAGGCGTTTGGCGGGCGGCACGCAGCACCGCGCGGAGGATTTCGATATGGGTGCCACAGCGGCAGAGGTTGCCAGACAGTTCGCTGCGCACCTCGGCTTCGCTGGGGTTGGGATTGCGGTCGAGCAAGGCCTTGGCGGTCATGATCATGCCGTTGAGGCAGTAGCCGCACTGGGCGGCCTGTTCATCGATGAAGGCCTGCTGCACCGGGTGCGGGGTCTGGCGGGTGCCGAGGCCTTCGAGGGTGACGATGTTGCGGCCCACGGCACCCGACAGGGGGAAGACGCAGGAGCGTGCAGCCACGCCGTCGATGATCACCGTGCAGGCGCCGCACTCCCCCAGGCCGCAGCCGTATTTGGGGCCGTTGAGTTGCAGGTCATTGCGCAGAATCAACAACAGCGGGGTGTCGGCCATTGCGCTGACTTCGCTGGTGTGGCCGTTGACCTCAAGCGTTACCGTGATGTTCTGGCTGGTCATTCGCTTCGCCCGTTGGATTTGGTGAAGTGTCCACTACATCAAACAGTCAAAAAAAGCGTCGCGTACCTGGGGTCTCGCGACACACTTGACGGGTGAAGTGGTTACTACATCAACGTAGAGCAAAAACGGTGCCAGAAGATGGATGAATACCTGTGGCGAGGGAGCTTGCTCCCGCTGGGTTGCGAAGCGACCCCAAAAGATGGGCCTGCTGCGCAGTCCAGCGGGAGCAAGCTTCCTCACCACAGGGGATCGGGGTCAGGTTTGGGGGTCTTCGATCATTTTGCGTAGCAGGAAGAGTACGGCGACGCGTTCGGCGGGGTTGAGGTTGCTCAGGGTCAGTTCGGTGATGGTGGCGGCGCAGGGCACGGTTTGCTGCACCAGGGCGGCGCCGGAGTCGGATAGGTTGACCACGACTTTGCGTTTGTCCTGCGGGTCGGGTTCGAGGGTGATCAGTTCGCGGGCCTTGAGGCGTTCGACGATGCCACGGATGGTCGCCTGGTCGACGGCGGTGGCCTTGACCAGTTCGGTGAGCGAACTTGCACCGTGATCGCGCAGGGCGCACAGGGTGACGAACTGCACGGCGGTGAGCTGGGAGTCGCCGACGTTCTGCTGGAAGATCGCCAGGTGACGCTGGTAGGCCTTGCGCAGCAGGTGGCCGACTTGTTCGGAGAAAACGTAGGAATCAGGCACGGCGGGCTCGGGAAGGCGGTGGTCGATGGGGTGGCATGATGGCGGGGTTGTGGAAATGACTCAAGGATCTCATTGCCGGAACGCGGTTGAAATGTGGGAGCGGGCTT
>NZ_JACARS010000093.1:0-22321 GCF_013386485.1 Pseudomonas sp. P7758
GGCGCCGGCATGGGCGGGCGATAACCGCCACCGCCGCCATGGGGCACCACAAACGTGCGTGCGCCACCACCGCCGCGCAGTTGCCAGGCCTGGGCCGCCAGCGGATCGAACAGCGTCAGCAGCAAAGTCGCGGTCAGCACCGCCGCCATGCTTTTCATGGCTGTTCTCCCTGAGGCTCCAACTGTTGCAGGGGCACCGCGCGGGCGCCGGCCGGTGGGGTGAACTCAAAGTCGGCAGGCTTGGGCGGGCTGTTGAGCTGCCACAGGTAGTTGACGCTGTGCCGAGGGTGTTCGGCGGTGTCGCGGCGGCTGATCACCAGTCGGCAGGGCAGCGGTTGCGCGCCCTGGCGAATCCACAATTGCCAGTCGATGTCCGGCTGGCGGTAGGCGTAGTGGGTGCAGGTCTGGCCGTCGATGGTTTCACTGCCGATCAGCACGGCGTTGCTGATGCCCACCTCCTTGGCGGTGCCGGGATGCCAGCGGAACAGGTCGGCCAGGGGCAGCTCGATGCCATAACGTTCACTCAGCTGGTCGAGCAACCCGCCGATATTCGCCGGTGCCGCCTGGTTGGCGAAGTAACCGCTGCGGCTGTCGTACAGGGTGAAGCGCTGGCCGTTGTAGAACAGGCTGCGGCGCTCACCGTCGCTTTCCACCGAGACGTGCAGCTTGTCCGGCTGCATCGCTGCAAGGCGGGTCTGGTGACTGAACTCGATGGTCTGGCCGTTCTCCAGCACCTGGTCGGTGTGGCTGTGGGCGTCGATGCGAAACTGCTGCAGGCTGCGCAGGTAGCCACCCATCTGCTCCAGGGCGGTGAGGGCCTTGGGTTCCAGCTCGTCGGCCAAGACGGTGTGAGGGGTGAGCAGCAAGCCTGCCAGCAATAGACGCGCGAGATGAATACGGGACATGGCGCACTCCGTTCATTCCGTGAAGGTGGCTCTCACCAGACGTACTGGAGGCGGAAGGTCCAGGTGTTCACATCGGGTGAACCGGTGCGCTCGGAGACCGTGTCGTTATAGGCGATCAGGCCGCCAAACTGGGGTGACAACATAAAACCCAGGCTGGCGCCCAGCAGGCCGTTTTCCTGTTTGTTGTCTTGCCAGTCGCCGTCGATCCTGCTTTCGCCGCCGCGGTTGTAGGTGGCGTCCAGCGACACCCAGAGTGCGCGGTTGATGGTGTAGCTGTAGTGACCCTCGATGGCATACAGCGGCTTTTGTTCCAGCTTGCTGTCGCCGTGGTAATCCTTGTTGTCGCCAAACAGCGAGACGTAGGTGTTGATTTCCAGCCAGGTCGGGCCAATCGGGGTGCCGAAGCCCAGTTCGGGCTTGAACACCCAGCGGTTGGAGCCGATGTTGATGATGCGGTCTTTATCGTAGTCGCCGGTGGGCATGGTCATCCACAGCGCACCGGTGAGGAACGTCTCGGGCTTCCAACTGGCGAACTCCTCGGCGGTCAGTGCCGGGCCACCGAAGATGTTATGGGCGAACACAATCTGCGTGTCGCCCATGCCACCGTTGCGCTTGGTCCCACTGAAAAACTGGGCGTTGTCGAACGACGCCGAAACGTCGGCGTACGGCTGGATAAACTGGATGGCGCTGTTGCGCCCGTCGATGCCGAATGAACGGGCGTAGCGGAACAGGTAGAGGTCGGCGTTCAACGACAGGCCGTTGATGGGCAATGTCGTGTCGATCGGGGTGTTGGTGTCGACCCGGTTGTAGTAGCCGAACACCATGTTCAGATCCGTCGGGGTGTTCTGCCAATCCCTGGCATTGTCGGCAAACCCTATCCCTGGCATCAGTGCCAGCGTGGCGGCGGTAAACGCACTCAATTGACTACGTGAAACCATGGCTCTACTCCTTGTAAATGCCTGATGTCAGGGTGCAGCGGTACTACGTGACCAGGCGCTATTTGATCGGTGTGAGCGGTGGCAGCTTCCATTGGCCGTTGCCCACTTCAGGCTTGGGCAGGTAAATGCGCAATACCGCGTAGAACGGGCCGGGCGGTGCTGGCAGCCAGTTGCTTTGTTCGGCTTTCGGTGGCTCGTGGTGGGCCACCAGCAGCGTCAGGCCGCCATCGGCATCGAGCTTGAAGTTGGGCAGCATCCGCGAGTTGAGCAGGTAGCGTTTCTTCAGGTTCGGCACCAGCAGCTTGGTCTTGGCGTCGTACATGGTCAGCGACCAGAACGCATCGGAGGGTGGCAACTGGCCCTTGTCGAAATGCAGGGTGTAGCTGTGGCGTGCGCCGTTGGCCGGTTTGCCCTCACTGTCGACGAAGTAGCTCAGGTAGGCGGCTTCGTCGGTGGAGTTGCCGAAGATGCCCATGTTGGCGCCGGCGTAGCGGTACAGGTAATTGTTCTGCAGGTGATCGCGGCTGCCGAACAGGTCACCGCTGGTAACCTGGTGCGTATCGACCTTGTCTTTTTTGAACGCCGCAAACTCGGCCTTGCCGTCGGCTATGCCGTCTTCCAGGGCCTTGCGTTGCTCGACGGTGAGGGCCTTGAGGTCAAACGGCTTGCCGGCTTCGACGCCGATCCTGGCAAAACGCGCCAGCACGTCTTTCTCGCTGTCCTGAGGCGCCGCATAGCCCAGCATGAAGTTCAGGTAGCGGAACAGGTGCACGCTGTCGCTCATGTTCGGGGTGGGCTTGGGCCAGGCGATTTTCGGCGGCTTGGTCGGTTTCGGCTGGTTCACATAGTTGCTGAGGGTCTGGACCTTGTAGCCGCCCTGGATCTGCTTGACCTTGGCCAGGTCCTTGTCATCGAACAATTGCGTGCGGTACAGCGCGTAGGCGATGTTGCTTTCGCTGTACACGACGCGGTCGATATTGGTGGGCTGCTGACCTTTCCAGCCGGGGCCGGCGATCATGTAGTGACCACCGTTGTTGCCGGTGCTGCGGGTGCCCAGGTAGCCGAAGTTCTGGGTGTAGAGGTCGATCAACTGCACCGAGTAGTAGCGGTTGTCCTCGATCTTCGGCAGGGTCAGCACCACCGGCTCGGCGCGCAGGTCGAGCCAGACGAAGGAGTAGGGCGTGTCCGAATTCGGTGTAACGAACGCAGTGTCCTTGGGCGTGAACACCTGCGCGGTGTTGCCGATATGGTTGAACGGCGCCTTGTAGTTCGGCCCGGTCTTGTCGACGGCCTGGGTGTAGAGGGTCTTGTACATCTCCACCACGGGGAAGCCATAAAGGTAGGCTTCCTTGGCGATGGCCCTGGCTTCACTCGGCGTAGCGGTGAAATCGGCCCAGGCGCCGGTGCTCATGAGAATCGAGAGGCTCGCCAACAGCAGGCGCGTCGGTTTTCGAATCATGTTGTTGCGTCCTTACTGAATCAGTCGGATATCGTCGAGTTTCCAGCTTTTATCGAAGTAGGCTTCAGTCGGCGCGTACAGTCGGAAATAGCTGAACCAGTGTTTGCCGGGCAGAGTTTGCACCCAGTTGCTCTCGAAGTCTTTTGGCGCGTGCGGTCCGAAGTAAAGATCTATCGATCCGTCGGCATTTTTCTTCAAATCCTGGCGTGAAGACAGGTCCGCTTTACGCTGTGGGTTGTCGATCAGGCAGCGGCTGTCGATGTCATACACGGTCATCGACCAGAACTGCTTGGCCGGTGGGTTGGCGCCGACATGCAGGGTGTAGGCCTTGCCGCCGTCGAGCCATTGGCCCTTGTTGTCGGTATAGGCGCCGAGGTACGTCTGGCCCAGGCCGGGGGTCTTGGAAACCATGCCTTTGGTGTTGGTGACCGCTTCATAGAACCAGGCGCTGCGTTCCCAGAGCTGGTCATAGTAGGTAACGCGCTGGGACGGTTCGGCGATATTGAGCACGGTGTCCCACTGCCGGTCTTTCCAGTACTGGGCCTGGGGGAAGCGTTTGGCGAAGGCATTGGCCTTGGCAATCAACTCGCCCATTTGTGCGCCTTGCTCCAGGGCCTGGCGTTGGCGTTCGTTGGGGTTAAAGGGTTTGTCCTTTTCGATGCCCAGGCTGGACAGCATGGCCATATAGAAGCGGTCACGCTCGTTGACGGGCTCTTTCTGGATAATCCCGTGCAGCCGTTCCCAGTAGGCCATGCCGCGCGGCTGGGTGCCGGACCAGGGCTTGCCGCCGGGAGACAGTAAGCGGGTTTTCGCCGGGTTGGCGCGCTGGGCGTAGGGGTACATCCTGAATTGCTCAACCAGCGCCTTGCCCTTGGCCGGGTCGGGGTCGAGTACGCGAAAACCCACCAGCACGTTCATGGTTTCCGATTTGGCCAGGTAATACTTGCCGGCATCTGCGGGTGGCTCCTGGCCGGGTGGCAACACCAGGTACTTGCCGCCCTTGCCCAGGTCGGGGCCGGTCTGGCCCATGTCGATGATCGCCCGTTGCCAGAAGTCGCCAATCCCGCCGGCCGTGGGGCCTGGCGGCAGTTCGATCACCAGCGGGCCGGTCTCGTTGAGGTCGACGAAGCCGAGGATATACGGTGTGGTGGCGTTGGCCGTGATCACGCCGAGCTTGTCTTCGTAGGTGGTCAGTACCATCAAATCGCCGCTGCGTGCGCCAAGCTTGGTGCTGAATTCGTCCTGCCATTGGGCGTAGGACACCAGCGGCAGGGCCCAGAGAAAACTCTGGGTAGCCTGCTGGAAATCCAGCTCGCCATACAGTTTGGCGATTTCGCTGTGGGCCGGCAGTTCACCTTCCATGGTGATCGGGCCGATGCGGGTGTCCAGGGTCTGTGCCTGTACAGCGGCGGTCAGGGTTAACAGGCAGAACCCGGCACTACGAATCAGAACACGCATAAAATATCCTTATTTCCCAAACGTGACGTTGATCCCGGCAAACAGGGTGAACTGCGGCAGGCCATCGCCTTTGCGGGCCACGGTCCATTGCGGTTCGAGGTAGGCGTTGAGGATGTTGCTGCCGGATTTCCAGGCTTTGCCGGCACCGAACCCGATAGGGATGTAATGGGTGTCGTTTTTCAGGTCGAACGTCCAGGTGCCGGTAGAGCGCAGGTACCAGCCCTTGGGCAGGTTGTGAATGATGAACGGCTGGAAGGTCGCGCTTTCGACATGGGCGCGGTCACTGTCCCCGGCAAACGAGCTTTGGTATTGCACCAGTGCGCCGAGCAAGCCGCGGGGCGAGGCGTCGATGGCCACCGCCGCCAGTCCGGCCTGCCACTTGCCGGTGCCCAATTCATCGTGCTCGGCGGTAGGTGCGGTGATTTGCGGGCCGATGCCCAACTGCACGCCATCGGTCTTGAGCAGGAAGATATCGAACAGGTTCAGGTCGCCGATCCCGGTGGTGTAGCCACTGTGGGGGTCGGGGCGCGTACTGATGGGCAGGGTGGCACGTAGTAACTGAGGGACACCGATGAAATCCGATGGCGCAATCGGCAATGTGCCGCGCAGCAGCGTGTCATTGGTGTGGGCGTTGCTGTCGAACAGCCTGGGCGTGTAGTAATCCTGCAGGTTCGCTCCCGGCGCGAGGTTCAGCGGGTTGTTACTCTTGTTGGCGGTGTCGGCGTTGTCGGCCTGGGCCGAAATCACAGGCAACACCGAAGCCACCAGCACAACTGCTGGAAAATACGATGACTTGAGCATGACCACTCCCCAATTCCCTGGTGATGTTCCCGATAGCGCGTTTGCGAAGGCTAGGGGCTGTCGTTATTCACTATTACGTGTAGGACATGTCGTTTGACGCTAGCAGTAAATTCCGCACTCGCTAGTCAATCGAAAGAATTAGTTGTTTGCTGTGGTCGCGATCACGGAGGCGTCCGCTGGGCGCAGACTGCATTGGAATGCCGTCACTGTGTAACGGCATTGGGGAATAGGGGGCTTCAGCAGACGGGCAGTATGGATTTGACCTTGTCACGCAACTGATCAATCGAGAACGGCTTGCCGATCACCTGCATGTCGGCTGGCGAATCGATATTTTCGGCATAACCGCTGGCGAACAGGATGGGCAGGGCGGGGCGTATTTCACGGGCCTTGAGGGCCAGTTGCTTGCCGTCCATGTCCGGCAGGCCGACGTCGGTCATCATCAGGTCGATGGTCTGGTCGGTGTCTTGAACTATTTTCAAGGCTTCTTCGGCATCGGCCGCTTCAAGCACTTGGTACTCCAGCTCTTCGAGGACATCGACGATCAACATGCGCACGATGGCGTCGTCTTCGACTACAAGGATGGTGGAGGGGGCGGCTGACATAGTGGAGGTTCCCGAACAGTGGAAGGGGCAGGTCTTGGGCAATGGGAAGACCGTTTTCATCCTGAGTATTGTCGGTCCCGGCAAGTTCCCCAGATAAGCAAAACATTGTGCCGGTAACGGCTACAAATGTCGCGTATCACTGCCACTCACTTGCCAGGGGCTTGCTGGAACAACCAGCAAGCCCCTGGCATGGTCTCAAGCTGCCGGTTTTATCGGTTAAAGGGATCCGTACACCAACCCATGGACCCGGCTCTGGTTCTCGCTTGCCTTGAATGTGCTGACCGTATATTCCGGGTTTGTCGGCGTCCCAAACGCTCCCGGGATGAGCGGCGTCTTACTGTTGGCCAGCGATTCCTTCATTCCTTTCTTCATGGCGTCCTCGGTCGGAAAATTGACCAATCCGAAATTGGGGTCGAAATAGAACCATTTTCGCGTGCCGCCTTCCACGATCACTCCCGCTGTCATCGCGTGGACGGGCGTGGCGATGATGAGTGTCTTGGACGTCGTCGCGTTGGCCAGGTCATCGATGATGGCCTGATAGGACTTTTGCGTGACGACTTCGGCCGAGTGCGGTCGCTTTCTGAAGTGATCCTGGGCTTCGCTCATGTCCTTGATGAACCTCGCCGATTTTGGGTTGGTTTCCTTGGTCGCCGCCGCAATGAAAAGCTTGTCGATGTACTCGTCCTGTTTTCCAACGGACACGGCGTAGGCCATTGCGTTGGCTAACACGCCACATTCGCCTCCGGTCACCGTGTCCACCTGGCTCAAATAGAAATTCTGGGGCATGCCCCTGAGCTTGATGCCGGGGATGCGCTCAATTTCGGCTTTGTAGAACTCATAGTTTTTAAGGCCGACTTCTGATCGCTTTTTGCCTATTGACTGTGCCAGGGCGCCGATTTCTTCGGGGCTTCGATTCGGCTTAAGTGCCAGTTCCATGAGCTCTGCGATATCCATGGAGCCCGAGTAGCCCGGGATGTCATCCACTACCCCGTTGTTATAGCCACGCATATACGCATCGTGGCTCGTTGTTCTGGCGTGTTCCTGCGTAGCCTTGAATGAGTTGGATAATTGCTTGGAGGGTGTGTTTTGCGCTTTGGTGGCCGGCCCTCCGACAAAGTACTCCCAGAAGCTTTCAACGTTGTCCTGGACCGACACGGTCTGTGGCGTGAACCCCTTCAACGGTGGGCCATAGGGTTGTTTCTTGAGGGCGTCGTACGCGTACCATTCGCCCTTGTTCAATACAGCGGAGGCTTCGACGGTTTGATCCGCCAGCTTGATGGTGCCGATTGCCGCGACGCCATGCTCCTTGCCGGCGGCTTTCAACAGGTCATGGCTGCCGGCTGCCCCCTTGAGTTTGTTTAGCCCGTTAATGCTTTTTTCGACTACAAACTTGCCGCCCCGGTTAATCAGTCCTGCGCCTCCCAGAAGCAAATCGCCCAAGCCGCCCACCGGGTTCAAGGCGCCGATGGTGGCGACACCGATCTTTTTGGCAACATTCAGCGCCTTGGCGCCTGCACTGAGGGCTTTTGTGCCCGCCTGTGCCGCTTTGGACGAACCCAGGCTGACAAAACCCAGCAGGTCCAGCTGGAGGTCAATCGCCCCCTCCAGGTAATTACCCTTGGTAAAGTTGGCAATCGCTGACTTGAAGGGAATGAGGTCGAGGAAGAAATGGGTCACCTTCAGCTCGGTTTTCATTTGCTTGTCGTAGGTCGTGGCGCCTTTGGCTTGCTTGACGACATCCTCGTTGCCCAGGTCGAGGTTTTCGACAAATGCCTCCGCGATGTACTGGGTACGGGCGGTGGCAAAGCTGTTGGGAGGCAGTGGGTTCGTGTCTGTACTGGCTGAGCGCTCGGGCTCAGTGGCCTCTGAAGCGTCGAATTTTTTTATTCTGTTTTCCTCGATCGCCAGTTCCCAGGTACTCGCAGAGAAATCCTGGGGCGTTACTTTTTTGATGCTGCCGTTTTTTATGTCCAGCCTATAGGTAACAGGTTCCGTGCCACCCTCTACCTGTATCAGCAGCTCATTTTTAATCGGTTTGAAAAGCGAGGTGACCAGGTTTGGGCCCAATTGATAAACAGAGGGCTGGTAAAAAGTGAGGTTGCCTTGCTCGATGTTTTTTCGATCTTCCAGCGGCAGGCTGGCGATCAGGTGCTTTACGGTGGTGGCAACCCCGTCGTTCAGCGACTTGATCGACGCTTCAAACTGCTTTTGAAATGTCGCGTTTACGTCGAACTTGAGCGACTGGCCTTCCAGTGCCTGGGTGATGTCTGGATCCTTGGATTCCCAGGTGTAATCGCCCAAGCCACTCATGGCGATGTCCAGCAACGAATGCAGGCCCGCAGGTGCGCGGTTTGGGTCGTAGAGCGGTACGCCAAACTGTTGTTGGCGGGTGTCCTTCACCGTCAGGGCCTTTTTTTCAAACGGCACATCTTCGCCAAATCGCTCTTTGAGCTGGGCCAGTGCAATGGCCTTGCGGCTCGGGATATCGGTCTCCAGCAGGGTGGAGGCCTTCATGCGTTCATCCACCTGCTGAGTGAACTCGACGCGTATCGCTTCCAGCTGGTCGGGGCTGTAGGCATCGTTGGGTTGTTTGCTGATAACGCCGTTGGCCACTGCCCAATCAATCAGCGCTGCCCTCTGTGCGCTTTGGGTCACGGCGGGCTCGGCGAGTGCAGCGCTTTCGGCCTTGAGCATCACTTGTGCGAAAGTCATGTTCGGTACCGAGCCCGGCGACTGCGCTTCAATCGACGCCGCCGCAACCGCCAGGTTGACCCAGGCCGGGCTGCCATAGGTCACGCTGGCCGGGATGTCTTTGATCAGGAACTCCGGGGCTGTTCTTGCCAGCAATACGTAAGCACCCGCCTGGGCCATTTCGGGGCTCGTTCTGCCCTCGCTCGACAGGTGTGCGCTCAGCCCGTTGACGATGGCAGAGGCCGGCTTGCCCCAATGTTCTTCACTGGCCACGTCGAAACCGGCCAGTTTGTTCCGTTGAGGCGCCTGGATTGACTCGGGATCCATCTGTGCACTGATGGCGGCCAGCAGGTAGTCGTAATGGCTGTTCTTGGTCTCGATACCATTGAGCCCGCGCTGCAGGGCCTGGCCCATCAGTTGGCCTTCGGGCGAGCTTAAAAGAAACTCGAGGATCTTCGCCGGGTCGTTCAAGGCGGCCACAGGAATGGGATTCTGGTACGCGAGAAAGTCCAGGACGCTCTTTGTCTGCGTGACTTGCGGCTGATCGCCGAGGTGGTGGGCGTGGTTCATCGCAAGCAGGCGCAACTGAGTTTGCTGGTTCTGGTCCAGCGGTGCAGGCCAGGACAAGGCTCCGCCCAGGTCACCGAAAGGGTGGGCGGCGATCCTGACGGTCGCTTCCAGTTTCAGCTTGAGCAACTCGGCCTTGGAGGTTGGCAGAGGCACCCCGTTGGCATTCAGGAATGCCTCCAGGCTTTGGTTGACCCTGGTCCCCATGTCCAGGGTGTTGTGATGGGACGAGTCCGGATGAATGGCCATTTGTGTGAGCTTCAGGACGGACTGTACATAGGGGGCGGTGTCGTAGTCTTGCAGGGCCGGGGCTGCGAGGTTGATGGCGTCCAGCAGGTTCTGCCAGTTCTGCCGGTCGGCCATGGGCTGTTTCAGCACATCGGAGCGGCTGGCGGCTGATGCTGGCGCTGCTGCAACGGCAGGGGGCGTGGCTGGCTGGGGGCTCAGGGACGATGCCCCGGAAGCAGGGGAGGAAAAGAATTGGGGCGCAGGCTGTTGCACGGAGAGGTTGCTGACATTTTGCATCGGTGGGTACCTGTTTTATTAGGAGATACGCGCCTTTTCCGAGGAGGTTCCCTGTTCCCCACGGCACCCCTTTGGGTGGGGCGGCCCACACACAACGTTCCAGGCTCACTTCGGTTCCCATGTAAGAAGGAAAGTCAATTGCCGAGTGTTAAAAACACATCCATTCGTTTATTTATCAATGGGTTATGTAATCCATGTCGCTACGGGTAGCAGAAAAATAGCGCTCAGGCGCAACTTTGGGGCAAACTCCTCGTTTTTCCGTATTGGCCAAGGCATGCCCATGACTCCCGCGTCGTCTGTCGATGAGAAAAGCTTCCGTAAATTGCTGGGCCGCAACGTGGCACTGCCGTTGGGCGTTGGCGTGCTCAGCGCGGTGTTTTTCGTCGTTCTGATCACCTACCTGTTGTCGGTGATCCAGTGGGTCGAACACACCGACCGGGTAATCAACAATCTCAACGAAACCTCGAAACTGACCGTGGACCTGGAAACCGGCATGCGCGGCTTCCTGATTACCGGTGACGAGCATTTCCTCGACCCGTACGAAGTGGCCAAGCCGCGGATCATTTCCGACTTGCGCAACTTGCAGGCACTGGTGGCGGACAATCCGGAGCAGGTGGACCGGCTCAAGCGTCTGGAGTCGTTGCAACAGGCGTGGAACACCTACGCCCAGTCGATGATTGACATGCAGCGGCAAAACGGCGATTACCGCACCGCCGTGAAAGCCGGGCGTGGCAAGAGCCTGACGGACGAGATTCGCAAGGAGTACGACCGGGCGGTGGCGATGGAGCAACAGTTCCGCATCACCCGCAATGAAGACGTTACCCGCACCACGATCATCAGCGTCACCTTGTACCTGGTGTTTGTGCTCGGCCTGAGTGGCTTCCTGGCATATGTCGGCCGAAAGAATCTTCTAGAGCTTTCAAACAGTTACAGCGAAAACCTGATGTCGCAGCAGAGGATCGCCAAGCGCCTCGAGCAGCAAGCCTGGTTGCGCAACGGCCAAACCGAGCTGGCCGAGCAGGTCCTTGGCCAACTGACGCTGAACCTGCTGGGGCGCAACATTTTGCAGTTCTTTGCCCAGTACATGGGCTCGGCGGTGGCGGCGTTGTACGTGCGTGAAGAGCACGGCGGCCTCACACGCGTGGCTACCTATGGCTTCTCCCGCGAGCAGGAGCAGCAGGAACAGTCGATCTACAACGACGAAGGCATCGTCGGCCAATCGGCCCGTCAGGACCGCCTGATTCGCCTGGACGATGTGCCGGTGGATTACTTCAAGGTCAGTTCCGGCCTCGGCGAAGGTGCGACCCGCAGCGTGCTGGTGGTACCGACCAGCGATGATGGCCGGGTCAACGGGGTGATCGAACTGGGTTTCCTGCGTGCACTCGATGACCGTGATGTCGAACTGCTGGAGTTGATTGCCGACAACATCGGCACCTCCATCGAAGCCGCGCGTTATCGCCAGCGCCTGCAGGAAGTGCTGGCCGAAACCCAGCAGCTCAATGAAGAGCTGCAAGTGCAGCAGGAAGAGCTCAAGACGGCCAACGAAGAGCTGGAAGAACAGTCGCGCATCCTCAAGGAGTCCCAGGCCCACCTGGAAACCCAGCAGGCGGAGCTGGAGCAGACCAACGAACAATTGGCCGAACAGACCCAGACCCTGGCCGAGCAGCGCGATGCCATGGACCAGAAGAACGTCCAGCTCAACCGCGTACAGATCGAGCTGGAAGAGCGTGCCGACGAGTTGCAGCGCTCCAGCAAGTACAAGTCCGAATTCCTCGCCAACATGTCCCACGAGCTGCGCACGCCGCTGAACAGCTCGTTGATCCTGGCCAAGTTGCTGGCGGAGAACCCCCAGGAAAACCTCAGCGCCGAACAGGTCAAGTTCGCCGAGTCGATCTACTCGGCCGGTAACGACTTGCTCAACCTGATCAATGACATCCTCGATATCTCCAAGGTCGAAGCCGGTAAGCTGGAAATGCGCCCGGAGAACACCAGCGTTGCGCGCCTGGTGGATGGGCTGCGCGGCATGTTCGAGCCGCTGGCGGCCGACCGCAAGCTCGGGTTCCAGGTGGAGGTGCAGGAAGGCTCGCCACACATGCTGTTCACCGACCGCCAGCGCCTGGAGCAGATTCTGAAGAACCTGCTGTCCAACGCCATCAAGTTCACCGAGAAAGGTGAGGTCAGCCTGTCGGTATCCCGGGCACCGGGGGAGGGCATCGCCTTTACCGTACGCGACTCGGGGATTGGCATCGCCCCGGATCAGCAGGAAAGCATCTTCGAGGCCTTCCGCCAGGCCGATGGCACCACCAACCGTCGTTACGGCGGCACCGGCCTGGGCCTGTCGATTTCCCGGGACCTGGCGAACCTGCTGGGCGGCTATATCAGCGTCACCAGCGAACCTGGCCAGGGCAGTATCTTTACCCTGGTGGTGCCCGAGCACTATGTAGAGCGTGACGAAGACACCCCCGCGCTGGAACAGCCGCGCGCGGTAGTCCCTGTGCCTGCACCGGCGCCGATCAAGGTGTCGCCGATGCCGATCGCCCACGAAGCGCAGATCCCGCGCTTTATCGATGACCGCGACAAGGCTCCGTTCGCCACGCGTTGCATCCTGGTGGTGGAAGATGAGCCCAACTTTGCCCGCATCCTCTTCGACCTCGCCCATGAACTGGGTTACCACTGCCTGGTGGCCCATGGCGCAGACGAAGGCTACGCCCTGGCGGAACAGTACATTCCCGACGCGATCCTGCTGGACATGCGCCTGCCGGACCATTCCGGCCTGACCGTGCTGCAACGTCTCAAGGAACATGCCGGGACCCGCCATATCCCGGTGCACGTGATTTCCGTGGAGGACCGCGTCGAAGCCGCCATGCACATGGGCGCCGTGGGCTATGCAGTCAAGCCGACCACCCGCGAAGAGCTCAAGGATGTGTTCGCCCGCCTGGAAGCCAAGCTGACGCAGAAGGTCAAGCGTGTGCTGCTGGTGGAAGACGATGACCTTCAGCGAGACAGCATTGCCCGCCTGATCGGCGACGATGATATCGAGATCACCGCCGTAGGCTTCGCCCAGGAGGCCCTGGACCTGCTGCGCACCCACATCTACGACTGCATGATCATCGACCTCAAGCTGCCGGACATGCTCGGCAACGAGCTGCTCAAGCGCATGTCCATCGAGGACATCTGCTCGTTCCCGCCGGTGATCGTCTACACCGGGCGCAACCTGACCCGCGATGAAGAGGCCGAACTGCGCAAGTATTCGCGCTCGATCATCATCAAGGGCGCGCGTTCCCCCGAGCGCCTGCTGGACGAGGTGACACTCTTTCTGCACAAAGTCGAATCGCAGTTGTCCCATGAACGCCAGACAATGCTCAGGACTGCCCGCAGCCGCGACAAGGTGTTCGAGGGCCGCAAGATCCTGCTGGTGGATGATGATGTACGCAATATCTTCGCCCTGACCAGTGCCCTGGAGCACAAGGGCGCGATTGTCGTGATCGGCCGTAATGGCCGCGAGGCGATCGAGAAACTCAATGAAGTCGATGACATCGACCTGGTACTGATGGACGTGATGATGCCGGAGATGGACGGGTACGAGGCCACTGCCTTGATCCGCCAGGACCCGCGCTGGCGCAAGCTGCCGATCATCGCGGTGACGGCCAAGGCCATGAAGGACGATCAGGAGCGCTGCCTGGCGGCAGGCTCCAACGATTACCTGGCCAAGCCCATCGACCTGGACCGGTTGTTTTCATTGATTCGCGTGTGGCTACCCAAGATGGAACGGATTTAATTGGAACGAAGCACTGACATCGAACTGCGCTTGTTGATTGAGGCGATTTACCTCAAGTACAGCTACGACTTTCGCGACTACTCCGGCGCTTCGGTCAAACGCCGCGTGGCCCATGCGTTGCGTCAGTTCGACTGCGCCACCATCTCGGCCTTGCAGGAACGGGTGCTGCATGACCCGACGGCGTTCATGCAGTTGCTGCAGTTCCTGACGATTCCGGTCAGCGAAATGTTTCGCGACCCCTCGCACTTCCTGGCGATTCGCAAGGAAGTGGTGCCGCTGCTCAAGACCTACCCGTCGATCAAGATCTGGATCGCGGGCTGCAGTACCGGGGAGGAGGTGTATTCCATGGCCATCCTGTTGCGTGAGGAAGGCCTGCTGGAACGCACGATCATCTACGCCACCGACATCAACCCCCGGTCCCTGGAAAAAGCCAAGCAGGGGATTTTTTCCCTCGAGAACATCCGCGCCTATACCCACAACTACCAGCAGGCCGGTGGCCAGCGTTCGTTTGCCGATTACTACACGGCGGCTTACGATCATGCGATCTTCGACAAGACCCTGCGGGAGAACGTGACGTTTGCCGATCACAGCCTGGCGACCGACAGCGTATTCTCCGAAACTCAATTAATTTCCTGTCGCAACGTATTGATTTACTTCAATAAAAAGTTGCAGGATCGGGCGTTTGGACTGTTCCATGAGTCGCTGTGTCATCGCGGCTTCCTGGTGCTGGGCAGCAAGGAAACCCTGGATTTTTCCGCCTACAGCAAACAGTTCGACCCCCTGGTCAAGCAAGAACGGATCTACCGAAAATTATGAATGAAGCTACTGCCAGCCCGGTATCCGGGATCGAGGCCATTGTGATCGGCGCTTCCGCGGGCGGTGTCGAGGCATTGCTGAGCATTTTTGGCGAGCTGCCGGCGAGCTTCGGCCTGCCGATCATTACCGTGCTGCATTTGCCCGACGAGCGCCGCAGCCAGTTGGCGGAAGTGTTTGACCGACGCGTATCGATGAAGGTGGTGGAGGCCCGCGACAAGGAAGTGATCCAGCCCGGTACCCTGTATTTTGCCGGCCCCGGTTATCACCTGTCGGTGGAGCACGACCGCAGCCTGTCACTGAGCCAGGAGGACCGCGTGCACCATTCCCGCCCGGCAATCGACTACCTGTTTGATTCAGCCGCCGACGTCTACGGCAAGGGGTTGCTGGCGATTTTGCTGACGGGGGCCAACCAGGACGGCGCCCGGGGCCTGGCCCACGTCAAGCAGAGCGGCGGTACCACGGTGGTGCAGGACCCTTTGGAGGCCCGCGTCGCCGTGATGCCCCGGGCCGCCCTGGCGCTGCATGAACCTGACCATATCCTCACCTTGAGCCGCATCGGCACCTTGCTGGCTTCCCTGGAATCCTCCCCATGTTAAGTACTGTCCAGGCCAAACTGCTGATCGTCGACGATCTGCCGGAAAACCTGCTGGCCCTTGAAGCGCTGATCAAGCGCGAGGACCGCCAGGTCTATAAGGCATTGAGCGCCGACGAGGCCTTGTCGCTGCTCCTGGAGCACGAGTTCGCCATGGCCATTCTCGACGTGCAGATGCCGGGCATGAACGGCTTCGAGCTGGCCGAACTGATGCGCGGCACCGAAAAGACCAAGAACATTCCCATCGTGTTTGTCAGCGCTGCCGGCCGTGAGCTCAACTATGCGTTCAAGGGCTACGAAAGCGGCGCCGTGGATTTCCTGCACAAGCCGCTGGATATCCACGCGGTCAAGAGCAAGGTCAACGTATTCGTTGACCTGTACCGCCAGAGCAAGGCGATGAAGCAGCAGGTTGAAGCCCTGGAGCAAAGCCGGCGCGAGCAGGAAGCCTTGCTCACGCGCTTGCAGGCCACCCAGGCCGAACTGGAGCAGGCCGTGCGCATGCGCGATGACTTCATGTCGATCGTCGCCCACGAAGTGCGCACGCCCCTCAACGGGCTGATCCTGGAAACCCAGCTGCGCAAGATGCACCTTGCACGGGACAACGCCGCGGCGTTTACCCTGGACAAGATGCACGCCATGGTCGACCGCGATGAGCGGCAGATCCAGAGCCTGATTCGCCTGATCGAAGACATGCTCGACGTGTCGCGCATTCGCACGGGCAAGCTGTCGATCCGCCCCGGTCGCTTTGACCTCACGCAACTGGTGCACAACCTGCTGGAAAATTTTGCGCCGCAGGTGGCGGCGGCGGAGTCTTCGGTGGCCTGGGTCCAGGAAGGGCCGGTGGTAGGCAACTGGGATGAATTCCGTATCGAACAGGTGGTGTCCAACCTGTTGACCAACGCCTTGCGCTACGGGGCCAAGAGCCCGGTGGAAGTGCGGGTGTACGCCGAGCATGGCGAAGCGCGGGTAGAAGTACGTGACCACGGGATCGGCATCAGCGAAGACAACCAGAAACGTATTTTCCAGCAGTTCGAGCGCGTGTCGGCCAACCATGCCGTGGCGGGCCTGGGCCTGGGGTTGTTTATCTCCGAGCAGATTATCGCGGCCCACGGCGGGACCATTGAAGTGGAAAGCCGGATAGGCGAGGGCGCGTTGTTCCGCGTCTGCCTGCCCCTGGAGGCCGGGGCATGAAATCAATCGCAAATCCGACGCAACCTCTGCGTGACCCCATGGTCGTATCAGCAGCAATTGACCGGACAAAGGCTTCCCATGAGTGAAGATGCACAAGATGTTGTACTGATCGTCGAAGATGACGAATCGATTATGTTTGTGTTGGGCGAGTACCTGGCGGGCCTGGGGTATCGGGTGTTGAAGGCGATTGACGGTGAGCAGGCGTTTGAAATCCTGGCCACCAAGCCGCACCTGGACCTGATGGTGACCGACTACCGCCTGCCTGGCGGCATTTCCGGGGTGCAGATCGCCGAGCCTGCGATCAAGCTGCGACCGGAATTGAAAGTGATCTTCATCAGCGGTTACCCGCAGGAGATTCTCGACTGCAACAGCCCGATCACGCGCAATGCGCCGATCCTGGCCAAACCGTTTGACCTGGATACGTTGCAGGAACATATCCAGCGGCTGTTGGCTTAACCTCTTGAGAAGAGGGAGCACACTCCCTCTTCAAGCCTTGATCATCTCCCTCACCTTTGCCGTCAACAGATCAAAGGTGAACGGCTTGGTGATCATCTGCATGCCCGGGTCCAGAAAACCGCCCCGTACAGCCGCATGCTCTGCATAGCCGGTAATAAACAACACCTTCAACTCGGGCCGCACCTGCCGGCCGATCTCCGCCAGTTGCCGGCCGTTCATGCCGGGCAGGCCAACGTCGCTGATCAGCAGGTCAATGCGCTGGCTGGACTCGATGATCGGCATGGCACTGTCGGCATCACCGGCTTCGACGAAGGCATAGCCCAGTTCACTCAGCACGGCGCTGACCAGCACTCGCACGGCCGGGTCGTCCTCGACGATCAGCACGGTCTCGCCGGCATTGGCGAACGGCAGCAATGCCGGGTTGAGCGGTTCATCTGCAATGACCTCGCCGACATACCTCGGCAGGAACAGGCTGACGGTGGTGCCTTGGCCCACCACACTGTGGATCGACACATGCCCGTGGGATTGGCGCGCAAACCCGTAGATCATCGACAACCCCAGCCCGGTGCCCTGGCCGATGGGTTTGGTGGTGAAGAACGGGTCAAATGCACGGCTGATCACGCTCTCGGGCATGCCGCAACCGGTGTCGCTGACGCTCAGTTCCACATAGTCGCCAGGGGTGAGGGTGCCGTAGGCTGCGGTAAACACACTGTCCAAGTGGCGGTTGGTGGTTTCCACCACCAGTTTGCCGCCGTTGGGCATCGCATCCCGGGCATTGATGGCGAGGTTGAGCAGGGCGCTTTCCAGCTGGTTGGGGTCGGCTTCGGCGGTCCAGAGTTGCTCGGTCAGGCGGATATCCAGGGCAATGCTTTCATTCAGGCTGCGTTGCAGCAGCTCACCCATCGAACTCACCAATTGATTGATCTGTACCGGTTTTGAATCCAGCGACTGGCGACGGGAAAACGCCAGCAAGCGGTGGGTCAGGGCGGCCGCGCGGTTGGCTGAAGTGACACCCAGGTCGATCAGGCTGTCGAGGTCTTCGGTGCGGCCTCGAGCCACGCGCCTGCGCAGCAGTTCCAGGCTGCCGATGATGCCGGTCAGCATGTTGTTGAAGTCATGGGCGATGCCGCCGGTCAATTGGCCGACGGCTTCCATTTTCTGCGATTGGCGCAACGCTTCTTCGTTATTGCGCAGCTGCGCCGTGCGTTCTTCCACCTGTTGCTCAAGGGTTTCCAGGGTGCTTTGCAGGCGCTGTTCGCTCTGGCTCAGGTCGATCAGCCGGTCGCGGGCCTCGTATTGCCGACGACGTCCGCGCAGCGCCGTGGTCACGAGGCTGATCAGGGTGATCGGGTGGAACGGACGCTCCAGGAACGTCACGTTGCCCAGCAAGGTGCTCAGGTGCGACGAGCCATTCTGTTCGCTGCCGCCGTGGTGCGTCATCAGCACAATCGGCAGGTCTGACCACGCCGGTTGTTGATGCAGGTGCGTGAGCAGCGGTTCCAGGTCGATACCGCGCAGGGCTTCGGCAGCAATGACCAGCAAGCCGGCACCGTGCTCCAGCTCCTCGCAGAGCATCTGCAAATGGCTGGCGATGATGCCGTTGAAACCAGCCTCATTGAGCATCATCAACGCCAGGGAGCTGTCGCGACCCAGGGGCGCCAGAATGATCGCCCGTTCGAAAATGGCCGGCAGGCCACTCATGAACTTTCATCCTTGAGCAGCGGGTTGTCGGTGCCCATGTAGGTCGGTACGCCGCGCAATACACCCTGGAACGCATCAAGCGGTTCGCCGATGGTCATGCCACGACTGCCGATGCGGTATTCGCGAATGGTCGATTCGTGGCTGCCGGTGCGTTTCTTGATGATCGAAATCGCACGCCGCACCTTGCCCAGCGCTTCGAAGTAACGCAGCAGGATCACGGTGTCGGCCAGATAGGTAATGTCCACCGGCGCCTGCATGTCGCCCACCAGCCCGTGCTGGGCGACGGTCATGAAGGTCGCAGCGCCACGGCGGTTGAGGTACAGCAGCAGTTCGTGCATGTGCAGGATCAACGCGTTCTCTTCCGGCATCGCGGCCTGATAGCCATTGACGCTGTCGATCACCACGGTCTTGATCCCGCGTTCGTCCACACAGCGGCGTACCCGATGGGAGAACTCGCCGGGGGACAACTCGGCGGCGTCTACCTGTTCGATCAGCAGGTTGCCGGTGGCTTGCAGGGCCTCCAGGTCGATGCCCATGTTCTTCATGCGCTCGAACAGCAGGCCCAGCTCTTCGTCAAAAATGAACAGCGCGGCTTTTTCGCCCCGGGAGACGGCTGCCGCGGCAAAGATCATCGATATCAGCGATTTGCCGGTACCGGCCGGGCCCAGGATCAAGGTGCTGGAACCTGTCTCGATCCCGCCGCCCAACAGGGCGTCCATCTCGCGGATGCCGCTGGTGAGGGTCTGGCGGTTGTAGCCGCCACGGTGCTCGGCTGCCACCAGGCGCGGGAACACATGTACGCCGTCTTCCATGATGGTGAAGTCGTGAAAACCGCCGCGGTATTTCTGGCCACGGTACTTCACGATCCGCACGCGGCGGCGCTCGGCGCCGTAGTTGGGGGTCAGTTCTTCGAGACGAATCACGCCGTGGGCCACGCTGTGTACGGTCTTGTCGAGGGACTCGGTGGTCAGGTCGTCCAGCAGCAGCACGGTGGCGTCGTAGCGCACGAAGTAGTGCTTGATCGCCAGGATCTGCCGGCGATAGCGCAGGGAGCTTTGCGCCAGCAGGCGGATTTCCGAAAGGCTGTCGATCACGACGCGGGTAGGTTTGACCCGTTCCACCACTTCGAAGATCTGCCGGGTGGCTTCGCCCAGCTCAAGGTCCGAGGAATACAGGAGGCTTTGCTGGTGCTCGGCATTGAGCAGGCTTTCGGGGGGAGTCAGTTCAAAGATGTGAATGTGTTCGTCCAGGTCCCAACCATGGGACTTGGCACCCTGGCGCAACTCGCGCTCGGTTTCCGACAGGGTGATGTACAGCGATCGTTCGCCGTTTTTTGCGCCGGCCTGGAGGAAATGCAGGGCCACGGTGGTTTTACCGGTGCCGGGTTCACCTTCCAGCAGGAACAAATGGCTACGGGAAAGCCCTCCGGCAAGAATGTCGTCCAGACCTTCAATACCGGTGGCCGCCTTTGCTGTGAACAGCTCTTTGGATGTAGACAAGAAGTGCCCTCGGGTCACAAATAAGTAGTCGGCAGCGCCGTCTGGGGCGCGCCATATTTACTTGACCTTGCCGCCGTGTGGCGGTTCAACGTTTTGTATCAAATACCGCTTTTACAGGCCCTGTTGCAGCGCCGGGTCGTCCGGATTCTGCTGTTCAAGCTGTGCCAGCAGCACCTGCACATTCTGCAACTGGCCGGTTTCCTTCCAGTAATTGACCAGCAGCACCCTGGCTTTGCGATTGGCCGGGTTGCGCTGGATGATTTCTTCCAGCTGGCGCTGGGCGGCCTCCAGTTCCTGCTGGGCGTGCAGGGTGGTGGCCAGGTCGTAGCGGTAATCCTGATTGTTCGGTTCGAGCTCCACCGCCCGGGACAGGCTGAGCAGGGCAAAGGCGCGCTCGCCATGGTGCAGCAGCCACATGCCCAGGGCATGTTGCAGGTAGGCCGAATCGGGGTGGGCCTGCAACTGTTTGGCCAGGAGTTGGCGGGACTCGTCGACCTTGCCCTGCTTGTCCAGCAGTTCAATTTGCGCGACCACGGCTTGCAGGTTGTCCGGTTGCAGGCGCATCGCCTGCTCCAGGGCGTTTTGTGCGTCGGGCAGCAGCGCGCTGTGAATGTACAGGCGTGCCAGCTGGATCCAGCCTTCGGGGCTTTCGGGTTGGCCCTTGAGCAGCTTTACGTATTCGTCGAGCACTTGCTGCAACGGGCCGAAGTACAGGCCCAGGGTATCCGGGGACAGCCCGAGCAAGGCATTGGCCGCGGCAAACCTGACGCTTTGCTCCGGGTCATCCAGCAGTGGCCCGAGCAACAGCGTGCGCTGGCCGCTGGGCACCAGGCCGACAATGCTGTGAATCGCCGCCTCGCGCACCATTGGCGCGTCGTTGGCCAGGTCCTTGTCCGCCAGCTTGAGGGCCTGGGGGCTTGGGTAGTTGGGCAGTTCGGCATGCAGGGCGGCGCGGCGCACATCGGAGAGGTCCGGGCGGCCCAACTGTTGATACAGCACCCGGGCAGCGCCGGGTTCACCGTTGTGCGCCTGTTTCAAGGCCTTGGCGTAACCATGGGCGATGGCCGGGGGCACCACCACCGGCGTGGTGCGGGTGAAATACCAGGTGATCAGCACAATAAACAACAGGGCGCACAGGCCGACGATGGAGTAACGGCGTGACTTTGACATGCAGGCGTCCGAAAGCTGGGCAGCTAGTGCAAAGCCATCAGCTTCGGTCAGGTTATCGCGAGTGTCAAACCCGCATCACGTCAGCACGAACTCAATCGGCTCAAGGGCCGGCGGCAGCGTGGTTTCGCCGAGGGCGGCGAGAATCTCGCGCTCCAGGGTGCGCACGATGGCGTTGCAGGGCAGGTCGTTTTCGTCGAAGCCGAACGGGTCTTCGAGGTCGTCGCCGATTTCGTCCAGGCCGAAGAAGGTGTAGCTGACGATGGCGGTGAACACCGGGGTCAGCCAGCCCAGCGGCTCGGCCATGGCGAAGGGCAGCAGGATACAGAACAGGTAGATGGTGCGGTGCAGCAGCAAGGTGTAGGGGAAGGGCAGCGGGGTGTGTTTGATCCGCTCACAGGAGGCCTGGACCTGGCTCAGGCCGTACAGCCGGGTTTCCAGTTGGGTGTAGCGCCAGTCGCTGATGTGGCCCTGTTCGGCGAGGTTCGAGCAGCGGGCGCCGAGGTCTTGCAGGATGCTGTCGGGCAGGTTCGGGTGGCCGGGTTCTGGGTTGGCCCACGGTTTGATCGCCTGGCTTTCGTCTTCCAGGCGCAGGCGGGCGATCAGGCCATGGGCGAAACCGCACAGGCTGCGCAGGACGTGTTTGCGTTCGGCAGGGTTGAGGACCTGGGTTTCGCGGATCAGTGAGCGGATCTCGATGATCATCTGGCCCAGTTGTTTGCGGCCTTCCCACCAGCGGTCGTAGCAGGCGTTGTTGCGAAAGCTCATGAAGATGGACAGTGACAGCCCCAGCAGTGTGAAGGGTGTGGCGTTGACCTTGGAAAAGTAGGCCGGGTGCAGGGTTTCTACCAGCACGATGACTGAGGCCAGGAGGGTGACCAGCAGGCTGCGCAGCGCAATGCGTTTGGCGATCGAGCCCTTGAGGGAGAACAGGATGCCGAGCAGGTTGGGTTTGGGACGGACGATCATGGGCGGGCTTCTTGGGTGGTGCAGGCTGTCAGGTTAGAAGCATGTTTGCGTTGCGTCCAATTGCTTGGGCTGACTGGGTGATTGGTGGGGTCTATCGGGATTGAGTAAATATCCGTTTTTTCGGTGACCAGAGCGAAAGCAGATCTGCTTTTCTGTGGGAGCGGGCTTGCTCGCGAAAAACCTGAGGGCGCCGCGTTCATCCAGAAT
>NZ_JACARS010000094.1:0-50164 GCF_013386485.1 Pseudomonas sp. P7758
AAGCTCCCTCGCCACATTGTGCGGATTTGGCAACTAGGCCCGGATATAGGTCCCGGTGCCCTTGAGAATGTTCTGCAGGGTTTCTTCCACTTCGGCCAGATCCGACTCGGCGGTGCCGTGGGTGATTGCCAATTGATCGTGGCCGCCCAATGCATCGGCATCCGCCGCGCCAATCTCCACCAACAGTGTCGTGGCACTCAGGGTGATCTTCAACCCGTCCAGGGTCGACGGCTCGTAATCCCAGGTGACTTCCACCTCGTCCTCGTCCGGATAACGGGTCACCATGAACATCTCGCCCTTGTCGCCGTGGCAGCAGAGCATGGCCATGTTGTCTTCTTCGTCATCGCACGGGTTGACGATCAGGTGGGCGGTGGTGAGTTGCAATGGCATGGTTAATCCTGTCTGGGGGAGGGCGAAGCAGGGCAATTGTGCCATTGCGGCGAATTTTGTGCTGCATCGTGTGTCAGACCTTGTGGCATGACCTGGCGGGCAATATCAGTCATTTCCGGTACTCGGCGCCCCGGGATTTCTCCGAAAACACCCGGTTGCCCAAGTCGCAACCCGCCGGCAGCGTGCCGATGACCGAATATGTCGCAGCGTCGCAAGCAGCTTGCTTCCTACACTCGTTAAGCTGCGCAACGGATGTGCCTCGCCAGGAGTCTGACCTGCCCGTCGTACCGTCACCTGGCAAGGTGCGCATCTTATGGAAGTTGAATGTGACCTCATTGTCTTGTCCAGCTTCACCCACCTGTCACTCTGAATTCGTTACTGTAGACCGCGAACAGAGCTGACGTTCTCCCCGCAAGGGGATAACACGCGACGCTTCCATCAATAACAAGCCCAAGCGGAGTACCACAGATGGCGTTCTTCACCGCAGCCAGCAAAGCCGACTTCCAGCACCAACTGCAAGCGGCACTGGCGCAGCACATCAGTGAACAGGCACTGCCACAAGTGGCGCTGTTCGCTGAACAATTCTTCGGCATCATTTCCCTGGATGAACTGACCCAGCGTCGCTTGTCCGACCTGGCCGGTTGCACCCTGTCTGCCTGGCGCCTGCTTGAGCGCTTTGATCACAACCAACCGCAAGTGCGGGTCTACAACCCCGATTACGAACGTCATGGCTGGCAATCGACCCACACTGCGGTCGAAGTGCTGCACCACGACCTGCCATTCCTGGTGGACTCGGTGCGTACCGAGCTGAACCGCCGTGGCTACAGCATCCACACCCTGCAAACCACCGTACTCAGCGTGCGTCGTGGCAAGAAGGGCGAACTGCTGGAAATCCTGCCCAAAGGCACCCAGGGCGAAGACGTTCAGCAAGAATCGCTGATGTACCTGGAAATCGACCGTTGCGCCAACGCCGCCGAGCTGAGTGTCCTGAGCAAGGAACTTGAGCAGGTACTGGGCGAAGTGCGCGTTGCCGTCGCCGATTTCGAACCGATGAAAGCCAAGGTCCAGGAACTGCTGGCCGGTATCGACGCCAGCCCGTACGTGATCGACGGCGAAGAAAAAGCCGAGATCAAGAGCTTCCTGGAATGGCTGGTGGGCAACCACTTCACCTTCCTCGGCTATGAAGAGTTCGTGGTACGTGACGAGGCGGACGGCGGTCATATCGAATATGACGCCAACTCGTTCCTCGGTCTGACCAAACTGCTGCGCCCGGGCCTGACTACCGACGAGCTGCGCATCGAAGACTACGCGGTGAACTACCTGCGTGAGCCGGCCGTGCTGTCGTTCGCCAAGGCTGCACACCCAAGCCGCGTGCACCGCCCGGCCTACCCGGACTACGTGTCGATCCGCCAGATCGACGCCGACGGCAAGGTCATCAAGGAATGCCGCTTCATGGGCCTCTACACCTCCTCGGTGTACGGCGAAAGCGTGCGGGTGATTCCTTACATCCGTCGCAAGGTGACGGAAATCGAGCGTCGCTCGGGCTTCCAGGCCAAGGCGCACTTGGGCAAGGAACTGGCCCAGGTGGTCGAGGTTCTGCCCCGCGATGATCTGTTCCAGACCCCGGTGGACGAGCTGTTCAGCACCGTGATGTCGATCGTGCAGATCCAGGAACGCAACAAGATCCGCGTGTTCCTGCGCAAAGACCCGTACGGCCGTTTCTGCTACTGCCTGGCCTACGTGCCGCGGGACATCTATTCCACCGAGGTGCGCCAGAAGATCCAGCAAGTGCTGATGGATCGCCTGAAAGCCTCGGACTGCGAGTTCTGGACGTTCTTCTCCGAGTCCGTACTGGCTCGCGTGCAGTTGATCCTGCGGGTAGACCCGAAGAACCGCCTGGACATCGACCCGCTGCAACTGGAAAAAGAAGTGGTGCAGGCCTGCCGCAGCTGGCAGGACGACTACTCCAGCCTGGTGGTGGAAAGCTTCGGCGAAGCCCATGGCACCAACGTGCTGGCTGATTTCCCGAAAGGTTTCCCGGCCGGCTACCGCGAGCGTTTCGCCGCGCATTCGGCCGTGGTCGACATGCAGCACTTGCTCAGCCTGACCGAAGCCAACCCGCTGGTGATGAGCTTCTATCAGCCGCTGGGCCAGGTTTCCGGCCAGCGCGAGCTGCATTGCAAGCTGTATCATGCCGATACGCCGCTGGCGCTGTCCGATGTGCTGCCGATCCTGGAAAACCTCGGCCTGCGTGTCCTGGGTGAATTCCCGTACCGCCTGCGTCATGCCAATGGCCGCGAGTTCTGGATTCACGATTTCGCGTTCATCGCCGCCGAAGGTGTGAACCTCGATATCCAGCAATTGAACGACACTCTGCAGGACGCATTCGTGCATATCGTGCACGGCGATGCCGAAAACGATGCGTTCAACCGTCTGGTGCTGACGGCCGGCCTGCCATGGCGCGACGTGGCGCTGCTGCGTGCCTACGCCCGTTACCTGAAGCAGATTCGCCTGGGCTTCGACCTGGGTTACATCGCCAGTACCCTGAACAACCACACCGACATCGCCCGCGAGTTGACCCGGTTGTTCAAGACCCGTTTCTACCTGGCGCGCAAGCTCACCGCCGAAGACCTCGAAGACAAGCAGCAACGCCTGGAACAAGCGATCCTCACGGCCCTGGACGACGTTCAGGTGCTCAACGAAGACCGCATCCTGCGTCGCTACCTGGACCTGATCAAGGCCACCCTGCGGACCAACTTCTACCAGGCTGACGCCAACGGCCAGAACAAGTCGTACTTCAGCTTCAAGTTCAACCCGCACGCGATTCCTGAGCTGCCCAAGCCGGTGCCGAAGTTTGAAATCTTCGTCTACTCGCCACGGGTTGAAGGCGTGCACCTGCGCTTTGGCAACGTCGCTCGCGGCGGCCTGCGCTGGTCTGACCGTGAAGAAGACTTCCGCACTGAAGTATTGGGCCTGGTAAAAGCCCAGCAAGTGAAGAACTCGGTGATCGTGCCGGTGGGCGCCAAGGGCGGTTTCCTGCCGCGTCGCCTGCCGTTGGGCGGCAGCCGGGACGAGATCGCGGCCGAGGGCATCGCCTGCTACCGCATCTTCATTTCCGGCCTGTTGGACATTACCGACAACCTGAAAGACGGCGCCCTGGTGCCACCGTTGAACGTGGTGCGCCACGACAACGATGACCCGTACCTGGTAGTAGCAGCGGACAAGGGCACTGCGACCTTCTCCGACATCGCCAACGGCATCGCCATCGACTACGGCTTCTGGCTGGGTGATGCGTTCGCTTCCGGTGGTTCTGCCGGTTACGACCACAAGAAAATGGGCATCACCGCCAAGGGCGCGTGGGTGGGGGTGCAGCGTCACTTCCGTGAGCGCGGCATCAACGTCCAGCAAGACAGCATCACCGTGGTGGGCGTGGGCGACATGGCTGGCGACGTGTTCGGCAACGGCCTGTTGATGTCCGACAAGCTGCAACTGGTCGCCGCCTTCAACCACCTGCACATCTTCATCGATCCAAACCCGAACCCGGCCAACAGCTTCGCTGAACGTCAGCGCCTGTTCGACCTGCCGCGCTCGGCCTGGACCGACTACGACACCAGCATCATGTCCGAAGGCGGCGGTATCTTCTCGCGCAGCGCGAAGAGCATTGCCATCTCGCCACAGATGAAAGAACGCTTCGACATCCAGGCCGACAAGCTGACCCCGACCGAACTGCTGAATGCCTTGCTCAAGGCACCGGTGGACCTGTTGTGGAACGGCGGTATCGGTACTTACGTCAAGGCCAGCACCGAGAGCCACGCCGATGTGGGCGACAAGGCCAACGACGCCCTGCGCGTCAATGGCAACGAGCTGCGCTGCAAGGTGGTGGGCGAGGGCGGTAACCTCGGCATGACGCAGCTGGGTCGTGTGGAATTCGGCCTCAATGGCGGCGGTTCCAACACCGACTTCATCGACAACGCCGGTGGTGTGGACTGCTCCGACCACGAAGTGAACATCAAGATCCTGCTCAACGAAGTGGTGCAGGCCGGTGACATGACCGACAAGCAGCGCAACCAGTTGCTGGCGAGCATGACCGACGAAGTCGGCAGCCTGGTGTTGGGCAACAACTACAAGCAAACCCAGGCCCTGTCCCTGGCTGCCCGCAAAGCCTTCGAGCGCGTGGCCGAGTACAAGCGCCTGATGAGCGATCTGGAAGGCCGTGGCAAGCTGGACCGCGCCATCGAGTACCTGCCGACCGAGGAGCAGCTCAACGAGCGCGCCGCTGCGGGCAAGGGCCTGACCCGTCCGGAGCTGTCGGTACTGATCTCCTACAGCAAGATCGACCTCAAGGAAGCGTTGCTCAAATCCCTGGTGCCGGATGACGACTACCTGACCCGTGACATGGAGACCGCTTTCCCGCCGAGCCTGGTGGCGAAGTTCTCCGAAGCCATGCGTCGCCACCGTCTGAAGCGCGAGATCGTCAGCACCCAGATCGCCAACGACCTGGTCAACCACATGGGCATCACCTTCGTTCAGCGCCTCAAAGAGTCCACCGGCATGAGCCCGGCGAACGTGGCGGGCGCCTACGTGATCGTGCGTGACATCTTCCACCTCCCGCACTGGTTCCGTCAGATCGAAGCCCTGGACCACCAGGTCTCGGCCGATGTGCAACTGGAGCTGATGGACGAGCTGATGCGCCTGGGCCGCCGTGCCACGCGCTGGTTCCTGCGCAGCCGTCGCAACGAACAGGATGCCGGGCGTGATGTTGCGCACTTCGGTCCGCACCTTGCCGCGCTGGGCCTCAAGCTCGACGAACTGCTGGAAGGCCCGACCCGCGAAGGTTGGCAGAACCGTTATCAGGCTTACGTCGAAGCCGGTGTGCCGGAGTTGTTGGCGCGCATGGTTGCAGGCACTACCCACCTGTACACCCTGCTGCCGATCATCGAAGCCGCCGACGTGACAGGCCAGAGTGCGGCAGACGTCGCGAAGGCTTACTTCGCCGTCGGCAGCGCCCTGGACTTGCCGTGGTACCTGCAGCAGATCAGCAGCCTGCCCGTGGGCAACAACTGGCAGGCCCAGGCCCGCGAAGCCTTCCGCGATGACGTGGATTGGCAGCAACGGGCGATCACCATTTCCGTACTGCAAATGGCCGATGCGCCAGAAGACATGGAAGCCCGCGTGGCCCTGTGGCTTGAGCAGCACCAGGACATGGCTGATCGCTGGCGCACCATGATGGTGGAGATTCGTGCTGCAGTCGGCACGGACTACGCCATGTACGCGGTAGCCAACCGTGAGTTGCTGGACCTGGCGATGAGCGGTCAATCGGTGCTGTAACTGGCTTGATTGAGCGGTAAAACCAAAAGCCCGGTATCGAAAGATATCGGGCTTTTTTGCATTTGATTATCGGCGTGTTATCTCAACTTGTGGCGAGAGAGCTTGCTCCCGTTGGGCTGCGCAGCAGTCCCGTTTTTGGGGCCGCTGCGCGTCCCAGCGGGAGCAAGCTCCCTCGCCACAGGTTAAAACAGTGTGATCAATTGCTGCGTAGTAGCTTGGCTTCCAGATGATCCAGATGCCGGGTCATCAAGTTGACGGCTTTGCCGGCATCGCCATGCTCCACCGCATCCACAATCGCCCTATGTTCCTGCCATGCGCAATACGTGCAAGCCTTGGCCTCAAACTGCGCAATCGCCAATGAGGTCAGCGGCACCAGGCTGTTGAGAAACTGTGCCAACGGTGCATTCCCGGCGATGGCTGCCAGTTGCAGGTGAAATTCCCCGGAAAGGCGAATCGCCGGGCCACGTTCGTCACGCTCGATGCAGTCGCGCTCCCGTGCGATCAACTCCCGCAGTTGGCGGATCTGCGCCGGTTTCGCCTGGGCACACGCCAACTGCACCACGGTGATTTCCGTCAGGCGTCGCGCCTCGAGAATCTGCTGGGTCTGTTGTGCATCCGGTGCCGCCACCTGGGCGCGGTGGTTGGGCCGCAGGATGATCACTTGCTGGTGCGACAGCCGCGCCAGCACCCGGCGAATCACGCTGCGGCTGACGCCAAAACTTTGCCCGAGGCTCTCCTCGGTAAAACGGCTGGCGGGGGCGATGCGTTGCTCGAGAATGGCGTCGAACAACGCCGGGTAGATGTCGTCCACCGAGAGTTTCGGCTTGCCCACCAGGCGCAACGGCGTAAAGGGGAAAGGGGTGTGCAGGGCGTGAGCGGTCATGCGCGGTCTCCTGGAAGTCAGCTACCCAGATGGTCATCCGGGATGTTCAAGCGAATGCCCATGCGCAAGCCTTCCTGCAGGATATGCCGGCGCATTTCGGCGCTGGCCAGGGCGCTGTTCTTGTTGCGGATCGCCCGCACCACGGCGTCGTTTTCCTGCAAGCGTTCCGCCAGGTGTTCGGGGGAGTTGCGCAGCACTTGGGCGCTTTGCTTGAGGGCGTTGCTGGTCTGTTGCACCACGTTCTGGAAGATCGGGTTGGAGGTCAGGGCGAACAGTTCTTCGTGGAACGCGATGTAGGCGTTCATCCCGGCTTCGCTGTCGCCGGCGTCGAGGGCTTCGCGCATGTCCATCAGGGTCAGGCGCAGTTGCCCGACTTCCTTGCTGCTGATGGATTGCGCCACTAAACCTACGATAAAGGGCTCGAGGGTGTAGCGCAGTTGCAGGATGTCTTCGAGGCTGGCGTCCGCCACGCCGCTGTCCTGGGCCTGGGATTCGCTGAGGGTGGTTTCCAGCACCACCACGCCCTTGCCGGGCATGGAGCGTACCAGGCCGAGGGTTTCCAGCACGATCACCGCTTCGCGCAGGCTCGGGCGGCTGATGCCCATTTGCTCGGCCAGTTCACGCTGGCCGGGCAGCATCTCGCCGCGCCGCCACTGACCCCTCGCCAGGGCGGCGCGCAGTTTTTCTACCACTGAATTGACGACGGTTGACGAGGTGATCACGTGTGGCTCCCTTTAAATTGAACTGTCTGCTTGGTGTGGCGAGGGAGCTTGCTCCCGCTGGACTGCGCAGCAGGCCCATTTTTTGGGGCCGCTTCGCGCCCCAGCGGGAGCAAGCTCCCTCGCCACAGGGGGTGAGTCTGTCTCATCAGAACTCTTGGTGGGCGGGCAGCACCGGTTTCTTGGCCTGGAAGGCATACCCTTGTTGACCGTCCAGCACCTTGTTGGCGCGCTGGATATCGATGTCTTTTTCCCAGCGGGCGATGGCCACGGTGGCGACGCAGTTGCCGATCAGGTTGGTCAGCGCCCGGCCAATGCCCATGAACCAGTCCACCGCCAGCACCAGCACCAGGCCCACCACCGGAATCGCCGGGATTGCGGTGAGTGTCGCCGCCAGAATCACCAGTGCCGAACCCGGAATCCCGTGGGCGCCCTTGGAGGTGATCAGCGACACCAGCAGGATGGTCAGCAGGTCGGTCATCGACAGCGGTGTGCCGGTGGCATTGGCGATAAACACGATGGCCAGGGTCAAGTAGATGGAGAAACCGTCGAGGTTGAACGAGTACCCGGTCGGAATCACCAGGCCCACGGTGGAGCTGCCAATCCCGAGGTGCTCCAGTTTACGCATGATCTGGGGCAACACGGCATCGGAGGACGCGGTGCCCATCACGATCAACAGTTCTTCCCGCAGGTACTTGAGCAGCGGCATCATCCGCAGGCCCGACAGGCGCATCACCAGCCCCAGAATCACCGCGACGAACAGGAAGCACGTAAGGTAGAACAGGCCCACCAGGCTGCCCAGGTGTTGCAGGGAATCCAGGCCGTAGGTGCTGGTGGTGAAGGCGATGGCGCCGAACACGCCGATGGGCGCCAGGCGCACGATCATGCCCATGATGCGGAAGATCACGTGGCTCAGCTCGTTGATCAACCGAGAGATGCCGGAAGCGGCTTCGCCCACCAGGTTCAGTGCGCTGCCGAACAACACCGAGAACAACAGCACTTGCAGCACGTTGTTGTCCGCGAAGGCGCCGATCACCGAGTTGGGGATCAGGTCCATCAGGAACTGGCTGGTGCCCTTGATGTGTTGGCCGCGGTCTGCCAGTTCATTCAGGCCGGCAGACGACAGTTGCTCCAGGTGGATATTGGCGCCGGTGCCGATCCCGGTGCTGAAGGCCATGATCAGGCCGATCACCAGGGCCACGGTGGTCAGTGCTTCAAAGTAGATCACCGACTTGAGGCCGATGCGCCCGACTTTCTTCAAGTCGCCGGCACCGGAAATACCGCTGACCACCACGCAGAAGACGATCAGGCCAATCAGCATTTTGATCAGCTTGATGAAGCCGTCACCCAGGGGTTTGAGTTGCGAGGAGAATTCAGGGAGGGCGAGGCCGCAGATTATGCCGATCACCAGGCCAATCACGACTTGCAGGAAAATCGAACGCGAGCACCATCTGAGCATGGGAAGGATCTCTATTCGGTGCCCTGGTGGGTCCAGGGCTTAATTGTTGTGGTCTGACCGGTATGTCCAGTGCGGGGCCAGTCTACGCTCGGTTTTTTTCAAGTCGCAAGTAAATATTACGCGGATGGCAGGTCCCGGTCTGACCAGTTGGTCCGCAAGGTTCGTACTTGAGCGGTTGGCGGCCCGGAATTTTTTTCGCTTATCATCCCGGGCTTGGTTCACAGGGTGAGTTATGGATATTCCAGGATTGATCTCGGACGCGGCGGGCGTCACCAGCTGTACGTGGCGCACGGCGGCGCCGGAGTACCCGGATTACCACGACCACGAATGGGGCGTGCCGGTGGCCGATGACATTGCGCTGTACGAGAAGATTTGCCTGGAAGGTTTTCAGGCGGGCATGGCGTGGATCACCATCCTGCGCAAGCGCGAGGCGTTTCGGCGGGCGTTCGAGGGCTTTGATTTTCGCCGGGTGGCGCAGTACACCGAGCAGGACATCGAGCGATTGATGGCCGACCCGGGTATCGTGCGCAATCGCGCCAAGATCGTGTCCACCATCAACAACGCCCGGCGCGCCTGTGAGCTGGTGGATGAGACCGGCTCGCTGGCGGCGTGGCTGTGGTCGTTTGAACCGGCCGCCGATGAGCGCCCGGCGGTGGTGGACATGGCGTACTGGACGGCCAACCCCACGTCAGCCGCGTCAACGCGCTTGTCCAAGGCCCTGAAAAAGCGTGGCTGGAGCTATGTGGGCCCGACCACCATGTATGCGTTCATGCAGGCGATGGGGATGGTCAACGACCACCTTGAAGGCTGTATCTGCCGGCCTCGAGTCGAACACCTGCGCCACCACTTCAAACGACCCTGAGCCACTGACTGTGCGCGGTTAAAACTGTGTGGCTTGCCTGCGATGGCGGTGGATCAGCAAACACAACTGTGTCTGATGCACCGCCATCGCAGGCAAGCCAGCTCCCACAGGAGGGTGCGGTGGCGCGGGTTAGTGGGGCAGCGGCGTGAGCACGTCGGCCTTGTCATCCATCACCATCACTACCAGCAGTTTCGCCGGTTGGGTCTGGCTGGCATTGCTGGATTCAAAGTGCCGCGAGCCGGCAGGTTCATAGAACGACTGGCCGACCTTGTAGGTGATCGCCTTTTCATCGTTGACCCGCGAGGTGATTGCACCTTCCAGCACATAGGCCACGGCCGTGCCGGTGTGGCTATGGGGCACGGTGGCCTGGCCCGGGGCGTAGTCCACGGTGAGCATCACGGTTTTCTTGCCGGGGACGTTGGCCAGGGCGTGTTCCTGCAACACGTTGATCTTTTCCTGGTTGTACACCGGGTCGTGGGCAAAGGCGCTTAACGAGGCCAGCAGCAGGGTGGTGCCGAGCAGTACTTTCATGGTGAGGCTCCGAGTGAGTCGAGACCCGTTCACCCTAGGCCCCGATCCGGATTTGACCAATAGCCAATCCGGCGGAAATTCCCTCAGCCAATCTGTCGCAGGATATCCCGCACCACGTCCAGCGCCGGGTCAATGTCCAGGGTTTCGATCGCGCCAAACCCGATCTTCAGTCCCTCGCGTACCGGTGTGTCGTGGAAAAACACGCTCAGCGGATAGAGCCCCACGTCAGCCTCCCGTGCCAATTGGGTGAGCTGCGGAATATTCACCGGCACCTTGCACAGTGCGGCCAGATGGAACCCGGCCACGGTGGGCACCACGTCGAACCACGGCGAGAGGTCCCCCGCCAGGCGCTGCAGAATCCGTTCCCGGCGCCCGGCATATACCCCATGGCAGCGCCGAATGTGCTTGAGCAGGTAGCCTTCGCTGATGAACTTGGCCAGGGCCCATTGCGGCAGGGTGGAGCTGTGCTGGTCGGTGAGTTGCTTGGCCTTGAGCACCGCGCCGAAAATCGCCGGCGGCAACACCGTGTAGCCCAGGCGCAACTCCGGCAGCAGGGTTTTGGAGAAGGTCCCGACGTAGGCGACCACGCCGCGGGTGTCCATGCTTTGCAGGGAGTCGGTGGGGCGGCCCTCGTAGCGGAATTCGCTGTCGTAGTCATCCTCGATCACGATGGCGCCCAACGCCAGCGCACGTGCCAGCAACGCCTCACGGCGCGGCACGCTCATGGGCATGCCCAGGGGGAACTGATGGGACGGTGTCACGTAGATCAGCCGCGTGCCGTCGGGAATCAAGTCGACCCGCAGGCCGTGTTCGTCCACCGGCACGCCCACCACGGTCGCCCCCATGGCGTCGAACATCAGTCGCACCGGGGTGTAGCCGGGGTCTTCCATGGCGACGACGGTGCCCGGTTCCAGCACCACGCGGGCGATCAGGTCAAGCGCCTGCTGGGCGCCGTTGGTGACTACGATGTCGTCTTCGCTGCACCTGACCCCACGGGAAAATGCGATATGCCCGGCGATTGCACTGCGCAGGGCCGGCAAGCCTTCCGGCCGGCTGTAGAAGCCGCTGTCCTGTGAGATACGGCGCAAGGCATCGAGGGTGCAGCGCCGCCATTCATCCTGGGGGAACTGGCTGCGGGCGGTGGCACCGCCGATAAAGTCCCGGCTCGGGCGGGTTTCACGGTTGGGGTGACCCATGGGCGCGGGAAGGGCCTGCCACTTGGCCAGGTTGGCGGCGCAGGCAAGGTCGGCGGCACTTTGCAGGTGTTCGCGGCGCGTGGCCCAGGCGTTGACGAACGTGCCACGGCCGATCCTGCCGACCAACAACCCTTCGTAGGTCAGCGCCGCGTAGGTGTCTGAGACTGTCTTGCGCGACACGCCCAGTTGCAGGGCCAGCAAGCGGCTGGGAGGCAATTGCGACCCGGCCACCAGTTGTCCCGACTCAATGGCCGTGCGCAATTGCTGGTAAAGCTGTTCGGCCAGGTCCTTGCGGCCCTTGATAACGACGTGCAGTTCCATGTTTCATCCAGAGGCAAGCAATCACCCGCAAGATTACCGCAAGTCACCCGCCAGCCGAATCAGGACAGGAAACCACCGTCTACATTCAGCGATACACCGGTGGTGTAGCTCGACGCGTCGCTGGCCAGGTACAGCACCGCGCCGGCCATCTCGCTCGGGTCGGCCACGCGCTTGAGGGGGATCTGCGCCAGGGCCATTTTCAGGATCGAGTCGTTCTTCACCAGCGCGGAGGCGAACTTGGTGTCGGTCAGGCCCGGCAGCAGCGCGTTGCAGCGAATGCCGAACGGCGCGCATTCCTTGGCGAAGACTTTGGTCATGTTGATCACGGCGGCCTTGGTCACCGAGTAGATGCCCTGGAATACGCCCGGCGAAATCCCGTTGATCGAGGCCACGTTGATGATGCTGCCGCCACCGTTCTCGCGCATCAGCTTGCCGGCTTCCACCGACATGAAGAAGTAGCCGCGAATGTTCACGTCGACGGTCTTCTGGAATGCGCCCAGGTCGGTGTCCAGCACGTTGCAGAACTGCGGGTTGGTGGCGGCGTTGTTGACCAGGATGTCCAGGCGGCCGAACTGTTCGCGGATCGCGGCAAACACGTTGGTGATCTGGTCCATTTCGCCGATATGGCAGGCAATTGCCGTGGCCTTGCCGCCGTCGGCGATGATCGCGTCGGCCACGTGCTGGCAGCCGTCGATCTTGCGGCTCGACACGATCACGTGGGCGCCTTGCTGGGCCAGCAACTTGGCGATGGCCTCACCGATACCGCGGCTGGCGCCGGAAACGAAAGCGATCTTGCCGTCGAGGTCGAACAGTTGGGTCTTGGACATGGTTTTTCCTTGAAGAGGGTCAGAGGGAAGACTGTTTGATGACATTCAGGCTCATCTGCTCAAGCAGCTTGTTCATGTGAATGAACTGCGCAAAGCGTTTGTCCTGGGTCTGGCCATGGAAGAAGCGGTAGTAGATCTGCTGCACGATGCCGGCCAGGCGGAACAGGCCGTAGGTGTAGTAGAAGTCGAAATTGTCGATCTGGATCCCGGAGCGTTCGGCGTAGTAGTCGACGAACTGGCGGCGGGTAAGCATGCCGGGGGCGTTGCTCGGCTGGCGGCGCATCAGTTGCACCGGGGCCGGGTCGGCCGCTTCGATCCAGTAGGCGAGGGTGTTGCCCAGGTCCATCAGCGGGTCGCCGAGGGTGGTCAGTTCCCAGTCCAGCACGCCGATGATCTGCATCGGGTTATGCGGGTCGAGAATCACGTTGTCGAAGCGGTAGTCGTTGTGGACGATGCTCGAGGTGGGGTGGTCGGCCGGCATCTTGTCGTTGAGCCAGGCACGTACCGCTTCCCAGCTGGGGGCGTCGGGGGTCAGGGCTTTTTCGTAGCGGTCGCTCCAGCCGCGAATCTGCCGCTCCACGTAACCTTCGGGCTTGCCCAGGTCGGCCAGGCCGCAGGCGCTGTAGTCGACCTGGTGCAGCTCGACGAACTTGTCGATAAAGCTTTTGCACAAGGCTTCGGTTTTCGCCGCGTCCAGGCCCAGTTCCGGCGGCAGGTCCGAGCGCAGGATGATCCCGTTGACCCGCTCCATCACGTAGAACTCGGCGCCGATCACCGACTCGTCGGTGCAGTGCACGTAGGCCTTGGGGCAATACGGGAAACCGTCCTTGAGCTGGTTGAGAATCCGGTATTCGCGGCCCATGTCGTGGGCGGACTTGGCCTTGTGGCCAAAGGGCGGGCGGCGCAGCACGAATTCCTGGCCGGGGTATTCCAGCAGGTACGTCAGGTTGGAGGCACCCCCGGGGAACTGGCTGATTTTGACGCTGCCGCTCAAGCCCGGGATATGGGCCTTGAGGTAGGGATCGATGAGGCTGGCATCAAGTTCTTCGCCGGGGCGAATCTGGGTCGATTGGTCATTAAGCGCCATGCTTATCCCTTCTGCTTATTCTTAAGGCCTTGGACTATTGGCTAATCTAATGCGCGCGGCCGCCAAGCCACAAGGTTGGGGCGGCTTAATAGGTTAGCGTGTTGGCCGATGATCAGCGGGCTTGATGTGCTCAGATCACCAGAACTGCGCGCCCGCCGGGGTTGCAGGACAGGTTGGCACCGATTTCGACTTTTGCCAGGTCGATGCCCAGGCCGGCGAGCAGGTTATTGACCAGCGGGTCGAGGAGCGGGCTGAGCAGTCCGGAGATGATGCCGCTGAGCAGATTCAGTACGCCGGTGACCAGGCCGACCACCAGGTTCAGCACCAGCCCAATCAGTCCGCCCTGTGTCGGTGGATGGTTGATCAACTGGATGCCATTGAGGGTGTTGCTCAAGCTGCCCACCACGTTGTTGGAACTGAAACTGAAGTAATCCGGGGGGCTTTTCAACTCGGGCGGCGACAGGTAAGTGTGGTTCCGGACGGTCTTGGCCACGCTGCTGTCGATCTTCAGGCTGATGCCACCCACGCCATACGGTTGCCGGGGATCGCAGACACCGTTGCTACAGGTCTTCACCCCAAGGTCGAGTAATGGGAATTCGTCAACGTTCAGTGGTGCTGTGGAGGAAAACAGGTTTTTTGGGTCGATCTGGCCCACCATCAGCCTAACCGCCGAGGTGGTACCGAGCACCGACAAGGCTTTGTCCGCAGGCCCGTTGCAGCGATATCCGGTGACCGTGCTGCTGCCGCTGGCGGCTTCCAGTGCTACATCGATTTGCTGGCCGATTTTGGGATCAAAGGAGCTGCCTAACAAGAGGCCCACCAGCGCCGTTACCCCGCCCAGTAAATCGTTCACCGCGCCGATTGCCGGCAGTTTCACCGAGATCAACGTCCTGACTTGCGCGGTCCTGACGTAGATCGGTTGGGTGGCGATCAGCTTGGGGTTACCTATGGCGGAAACCTGCGCCGGTTCAATGACCTTGGTCTTGACCGTGATATTCAGCAGTCCCAGCACATCCACCGGCAACTCCACCGCGACCGCGTTGTACTTGTTCGACAGTTGCACAAACCCCTGGATCAGGTTGAACAGTTGCAGGTTAACGTCCAGGGCGCTCTTGTCGGTGCCGTTCTGGATGGTCAGCAGGTCGCCCAGGTGCAGGATCTTGGTGCCGGGTGCAATCAGCTTGATCGCTTCCAGGTTATTGATCACCACCTTGACCGCATCGCCCCCCAGCTTGAGTACATCTATCGCGGCCTGGATCAGATCGCCGACGCTGGCGTCGGTCTTGAGCAACTCGTCGTAGTTGCCGGCGCTGACCTTCAATTGAATCGCCAGCGCGTCCAGGTAACTGAGCAGGTTGATATCGGTATTGATCAGGCCCTTCCAGCCCACCGCGTCGAGTTGCAATTTGCCCCCCAGCAGTCCGCCGATCAACGCATTGAGTGCGGCGGACTTGGTGCTGTCCACGGTCAGCAAGGTGCTGCGGATGGTCAGTACGGCCACCGGGGGCGCGGGCACGGCGGCCACGGCCACTGCCTGCAACCGGATGGTCGGCTCGAAAGGGCCGGTGGAGAGCAGCATGAACAGGCGGTTGGCGATACTGGTGACGACGCGGTGGGTGGCGATGACCTGGATCGCATCGGACCTTGAGGGATTGGGGCTGAAGGCGCGCATGAAGTCAGCCCCGGTGACCAGGGTGCCGCAGGTGGTCGCCAGGGTACGGTCTGCGTTGAGCGGGAAATCATTGCGGGCTGCGCTTTGGATCGCGAATTGCGCGGCGTTGGTATTCGGCGTCACGCAGGCGCCGCCGCGGGTGACCACTTCCAGCGCCGCGGTGTCGGCAACCCGTTGCAGCTTGCGCTTTTCCAGGTACAGCCGGCCGCTGTCGACCACCAGCAACAGGAACAACAGTGCGATCCCCAGGGTCATCGCACCCATCAGTCCTATTGCGCCGCGTTGGCGGGCCGAGCCGGGTCCCTGGCAAACCATCCTGCGTTCCTTCGCCGGTCCAGTACCGGCATCCTGAGTATCCCCTCAGGCAGTGTAGTCAGGTTTTGCAAGGATTCATGGCTATTGGCCATTATTTTCGCGGAGGCAGTGCCACGGGCGTCAGCACAGGGCGGCCGGCAAAGTATTCCAGCAGGTTGTCCGCCACGCGCTGCACGGTGTCATGGGCGGCTTCCGGCGACAGGCCGGCGACGTGGGGCGTGAGCACGGTATTGCTGAGGCGCTTGAGCGCGTCGGGCACGTTGGGTTCATCGTCGAACACGTCCAGTGCCGCGCCGCCGATGCGCCGTTGCTCCAGGGCGGTAATCAGGTCGGCGGTGACCACCACGCTGCCACGGCCGATGTTCACCAGGAAACCGTTGGGCCCCAGTGCGTCGAGGGCCTGGCGGTCGATCAAATGTCGCGTGCTGGCGCCGCCCGGGGTGGCCAGGATCAGGAAGTCCGAGGCCCGCGCCAGTTCCACGGCGGTGGCGCAGTAGGTGTAGTCCACATCTTCGCGGGGCTGGCGGTTGTGATAACTCACCTCCATGCCAAAACCCAGGGCAGCCCGCTTGGCGATTTCCAGGCCCACGGCCCCCAGGCCGAGAATGCCCAGCTGTTTGCCGGCCAGGGAAGGGCGCATTATCTTGGGCCATTCGCTGCGCCGTACTGCTGCGTCCGCCCGGGGAATGTCCCGCACCAGGCACAGCAGCAAAGCCATGGCGTGGTCGGCCACCGACGGCGCATTCACCCCGGCGCCATTGGTGACCACGATTCCACGGTTGCTGGCGGCTTGCAGGTCCACGTGTTCATACCCGGCGCCGATCACGCAGATGATCTCAAGCAGCGGCAGCGCGGCGATTTCCTCGGCGTACAGGCCCAGCGGGCCACGGGTCAGCACCGCCTGGACCTGCCCGCCGTGGGTCTTGATGGCCTTGGCGCGTTCGGCCGGGGTGGGCGCAAGAATCACGTGAAAGCCATTGCCTTCGATGATCGGCAGGTAGTCGTTGATGGTTTCAACCAGGACCAGAACGGTGACGGGCATCGGAAGGTTCTTCCTGAAGGATTAGAGGCTTGGATTATGCGGGATTTGTAGTCCCGATCGTTTCTTTACCGCAGAAAAATTTCATTTCTCACCAGCCTAATCTGATTTTCCAGACCGCTCGTCCCAGGCCTTTTTACTGCCGCAGACTTCGACGACTTTCCTTAGCAGAGACGTCATGGATGCATGTTCCTGCCACCCCCGAAATCGTCGAGTGGACCCCTTATGGCTACAAGCACAGCCCATCAAAAAACCTAGCTTGGGAAGATATTGTCAGCAGCACCCGATACGGCCCGGCCAAATACAAGCCCGGTATAAATATTGAAAAGCTTGAGCGAGAAGCCTATAAAAATGGAGTGCCAAGCACTCATGCAAAACCCTGGAAACTCAGGGAGTATCCGCAAGTCATAGGTGCCAGTGATGGCAAGCCCAGTTACTGGGTTCGAATTGAGTCAAGCGCGGGCGTCATACATGGTCATCCGATTTCCGAGCAGGAATTCAGGAGGTTAACAAGTTGATCTCACTAGGCTTTATTGACGGAAACGTCACCCATGATGATCTCTCCATCTTGCAGGATGGGGCGATGGAGAGTCAGGTTCACCTGTTGAAAGAGGACATGCTTCAGGTTGAATACGCCGGTGGGCTTATATTGGATGTCGGCTGGTACCCCTCCTTCGATACCCATGGTGGGTTCCGCATCAATGTAATAAGAAATTACGACTGGGACCGTCCAGTGATTGCGTTAACGGCGCACGCAGCCGGTGATCTGGTGGAGCAACTGGCTGTTGCGCAGAGCGCGATCAATGGCGAACTGCGCAACGTATTGAGAACCTCGGCTTAGGTAAAGCTCCAGGCTTTAGAAGCAGATATCGTCAGCTTTCACACGCTGCACAAATGCCCCGGCCAAGGTTGCGTTATGGTGCTCGATAATCGATGCGGCCGATAACGCCGGAGTGTCCATGCAAGTATGGGCATCCTCCGGCAGCAGCACCGAGAACCCCAGCTCCACGGCCACTCGGCACGTCGTGTCGATGCAGTACTGGGTTTTCATCCCGACGATCACCAGTTCATTCACCTGTGCCGCCGCCAGTTGCTGCGACAGCGCGGTGCCGAGAAAACAGCTGGGCCGGGTTTTATTGAAAACCGTGTCGCGAGCTTCATCAACCTCCAGTGCTGGCCATAGTTGCCAAAACGGGCTGCCCACCTCGATGGGCGAACCCGCAGGGCCGGTGTGACGTACAGCGAAAACCGGCACGCCAGCGTGTCGGGCGCGCTGAATCAGCTGGTTGATGTTGTCGAGTACGCGCTGGCGTTCGTAGGGTTTTTCCGGGCCGTCGTACAGGCCGACCTGCATGTCGATGACCAGCAGGGCGGGGCGCTTGATGTCAGGCATGGTACTGCTCCTTGTGGTTGCCGAATGGGCGGAGCAATAAAAAGGCCCCGTCCATTGCTGGCGGGGCCTTGGGTAAATCCGGGTGGCTTAGTTTGCGCGCCACTCACCGCTACCACACGACCCGCCGGAAGCGGTCGTGGTGGTGGTGCGGGTGAGGGCCAGTTGAATAAGGTTCATGGGCCGATCATGCTGGCGCTGGCGTTTGGCTGTCAACTCGTCAGCCGAGGTTTTTTTCCGGGATCAGCAGATTCCTGGCGGCAGCGAGGAATTCATCAGACAGGCCGTTGCCTTTGGTCGCACGGGCCAGGGTGAGGGCGCCTACCATCATTGCGTACTGGGCAATGGCGGCCTGCCGGTCACCTTCGGGGGTTCCGGTGGCCTGGGTAGCGGCCAGGATGCCCATGGACGCTTCAAAGCCCCGGATAAAGCAGCGTTGCAACGCGCTGTCGGCGGCTTCATGGCACATCTCCCCGGCAAAAGCCGCAACCGGGCAACTGTCCCCGGGGTTGTCACGATTGGCGGCCGACAGATACGGATCAATCAACGCCAGGCGCGCAGCCTCGGGATCAGGGCTTTGCTCGACCCTGGCCTGCCAGCGCTCGCTCGATTGCTCGAATGCCCGGTTGCAGGCTTCCGTGGCCAGCGCCTCGCGGGACTCGAAGTGCCCGTAGAAACCGCCATGGGTCAGCCCGGCGGCGGCCATCACGTCCGACACGCTGATGCCATGGATGCCCCGTTCACGAAACAGCCGCGTGGCGGCCTCGACGATGATTTCGCGGTTGAGTTCGGCTTGTTTGCGGGACACGCGTGGCATCGAGGGCTCTCTGGATCAGGTGGTGGCAGGGATGGGTGGCATCATAAAACGTTTAGCTGGCGTACTGCGCGATCCCGTTGCCGAACGACCAGTTTTCCTTCTTGACCTCCACCAGGCTGATAAACACATCTTCCAGGCGCACCGCCAGTTCACGGTTCAAGCTCTCGGCGATGGTCTTGTACAACAGCTTTTTCTGCTCGGTGCTGCGGCCTTCATTCAGGGTGATCTGGATGATCACCAGGTTGTCGGTGCGCTGGATGCCCAGGTACTCCGGGTCATAGATGAAGTGGTGTTCATCGTGCTCGGTGAGGATCTGGAAGTTGTCGTGTTCAGGCACGCCGATGGCCGTGTGCATGGCGTTGTAGATCAATACGCCGACGCGCTTGGCGTAGGTGACGTCGGGGTTTTTCCGAAGGTCGATGCGCACGATTGGCATGGCAGGTAGTCCAGTGAGGGGCGTGCTTTAAAAATACATGACGTGATGAATTTATAAAATAGATTTCTTATGAAATGTAAAATTGACCCTGCCGGAAACGTCTTCAATCCTCTGCACTGCACAACCATTCCTCAGCTAAGTCTTTGCTTCTTCAAGCGAATCCCGGACAATCGCGCCCCTGTTTCGGTCGTGGCGCTGCCTGTCAGGTTTTTCTGACTCGTCTCGACTGAGTGAATGCGGAGATCCGAACGGATGAATGATCAGGCCAATAGCGTCGACGAACGCTACGCAACGACACCTGCAACCCTCACAAGCTGGAGCCGCCAGGACACCACCTGGATGCTCGGCCTGTTCGGTACGGCCATCGGCGCCGGCACCTTGTTCCTGCCGATCAACGCGGGCCTTGGCGGTTTCTGGCCGCTGGTGATCCTCGCCGTGCTGGCGTTCCCGATGACGTTTTTCGCACACCGTGGCCTGACCCGCTTTGTGCTCTCGGGCCGTGAAGGCTCGGACATCACCGACGTGGTCGAGGAGCACTTCGGCCTCAAGGCCGGTGCCGCGATCACCTTGCTGTACTTCTTCGCGATCTTCCCGATCCTGCTGATCTACAGCGTGGCGCTGACCAACACCGTCGGCAGTTTCATGGAACATCAACTGCACATCGCGCCGCCGCCGCGGGCGATCCTGTCGCTGGTGCTGATCCTCGGCCTGCTGGCCGTGGTGCGTTGCGGCGAGCAGGTGATCGTCAAGGCCATGAGCCTGATGGTGTATCCTTTTATCGTCGCCTTGCTGTTCCTCGCCGTGTACCTGGTGCCGCACTGGAACGGCGGCATCCTCAGCACCGCCAGCACCGTGCCGGCCCCGTCGGCGCTGCTGCACACGCTGTGGCTGGCGATTCCGGTGATGGTGTTCTCGTTCAACCATTCGCCGATCATCTCGGCCTTTGCGGTGGACCAGAAGCGCCAGTACGGCGAACACGCCGAGGAACGCAGCTCGCAGATCCTGTCCCGGGCACACATCCTGATGGTGGTGATGGTGCTGTTCTTCGTGTTCAGTTGCGTACTGACCCTGTCGCCGGCGCAACTGGCCGAAGCCAAGGCGCAGAACCTGTCGATCCTGTCCTACCTGGCGAACCACTTCAGCAACCCGACCATCGAGTTCGCCGCGCCGCTGATCGCGTTTGTGGCGATTGCCAAGTCGTTCCTGGGCCACTACATCGGCGCCAGCGAAGGCCTCAAGGGCCTGGTGCTCAAAAGTGGCCGTCGCCCGGCTGCCAAGACCCTGGACCGCATGACGGCTGCCTTCATGCTGGTGGTGTGCTGGATCGTCGCGACCCTCAACCCTAGCATCCTCGGCATGATCGAGACCCTGGGCGGGCCGATCATTGCGTCGATCCTGTTCCTGATGCCGATGTACGCGATCCGCAAGGTACCGGCGATGGCCAAGTACCGTGGCCAGGCGTCCAACGTGTTTGTGACGGCGGTGGGCCTGGTGGCGATTACCGCGCTGATTTATTCGCTGGTGTCCTGACAGCACCCGGTTTCAGTGCAATGATCACGGCCAATTCGCAGACAGCGGATTGGCCGTTTTTTTTGCCAGGGAATTAGGGATTGAACACCAAGCCTGAGAGCGACACCACGCCGAACCGTGCACAAGACTTGCTGGCCGGCCTGTCCATCGCCGGCCTGTTGCTGCCCGAGGCCGTGGCCTATTCCAGCATCGCCGCGTTGCCGCCCCAGGCGGGCGTGATCGCCTTGTTTGCCGGATTGTTGTGCTACGGCCTGTTTGGCACCAGCCGCTTCGCGATTGTCTCTGCCACATCGTCCTCGGCAGCGGTGCTGGCGGCGGCCACGGCAACGCTGGCGGGGGATGACCCGGCACTCAGGCTGAGCCTGGCAATGGGCCTGGTACTGGTGACGGGGGCGTTTTTCCTGTTGGCCGGGATGCTCAAGCTGGGCGGGCTGACCTCGTTTATCGCCAAGCCGGTGTTGCGTGGCTTTGCCTTTGGCCTGGCGCTGACGATCATCCTCAAGCAGTTGGCCAGCGTGGTGGGCGTGCACCTGACCGACAACAACCTGATTCGCTTCCTGCCCCAGCTCCTGGAGCAACTGCCGCGCTGGAACTGGGCCGCCGCTGCCGTCGCGGGCGTCGCGTTGCTGCTGCTCTGGCTATGCGCACGAGTTCGGCGCCTGCCGGGCGGGTTGCTGGTGGTGATCCTCGGGATTGCCGCCGGCCAGTGGCTGGATCTGCAGGCCCATGGCGTGGCGTTGATCGGCGTCATCGACCTGCGTCTGGAACTGGCGCATTTGCCGGTGTTGCCGTTCGCCGACTGGCTGCGCCTGGGAGAGTTGGCGTTTGCCATGGTGATGATTCTTTACGCCGAGTCCTACGGCTCCATCAGCTCCTTCGCCCTCAAGCATGGTGATCGCGTGTCATCCAACCGTGACCTGCTGGCGCTGGGGGCCGCCAACCTGCTGTCCGGGCTGTTCCAGGGCATGCCCACTGGCGCCGGGTATTCGGCGACATCGGCCAATGAGGCGGCGGGAGCCAACTCGCGGCTGGCGGGCGCCGTGGCGGCGCTGGTGGTGTTGGCGATCGTGCTGACGGTGCTGCCGCTGGTGGCATTGACGCCGGAGCCGGTGCTTGCCGCCATCGTCATTTACGCCTTGGGCCGTGGCTTGAGCCTGCAGCCCCTGGGCCGCTATTTCTCCTGGCGGCGCGACCGGTTGCTGGTGATTTGCGCGGTGGCGGCGGTGTTGGTGCTGGGGGTGCTGGATGGGTTATTGGTGGCGGTCGGGATCAGCGTGGTGTTGATGTTGCGCCAGATGTCGTCGGCGGACGTGCGCGAGTTGGGGCGCATTGACGGTGGGCATGATTTTGTCGACTTGCTGCATCACCCGAGCGCTGAACGGATCCCCGGTGTGCTGATCGTGCGGCCCAGTGAAGCGCTGTTCTTCGCGAATGCCGAGCGAGTGTTGGGGGCGGTGTTGAGCCTGATGCGGCACGCTACGTTACCGGTGCACACGGTAGTGCTCAGCCTGGAAGAATCCCCCGACCTGGACGGCACCAGCATCGAGGCATTGCAGGCATTTTTCGTACAGGTGCGAGGGGAGGGCAAATGCCTGGTGCTGGCCCGCGTACGGCATGAGGCGCAGGAGGTGTTGCAGACGCTGCCTGAGGCGTGTGCTCCCCAGGTATTGATCAGCGGCTTGAGTGTTGATGGCGCGGTGCAGTTGGCGTTGCAGCCAACTGCCTGAGCTCGACATTAAAACGCCTCGGCGCTGAGCCCAACTTGGGCGAGGTAGCCGTGCAGTTTCTCAACGTCTGTGAAGATCGCGCCGACGTAGCCATCGGGGCGCACCAGCACCCATTCGCCATGGTCGAGGTTGTAAGCGTCATTGAACTGTCGCTGATCATCCACCAGGTCGCCGCCCGGCCCGAAGCGATGGATATGCAGCCAGGCGGCAGGCTTCAGTGACCCGCGTTCCACCTCATAGCCCAGCAATGTCCAATGCGCGCCCTGGAACAGCTTGAATAGCCGGGACGAATGGCCGCTGGCGTCCCGCACGGTTGCATCGGGCGCCCGGTCACCGGCGAGCAAGCGGCCTTCTCGTTCTGCCGGTTGCACTGCGAGCGAGGAGTGGGGATACCCGATATCGAGTTGGTGCACCTCGCGGCCGCGGCGCATGTTGCCCTTTTTCATTCCGTCCAGCAGCCTGGTCGACAGGCCGAGCATCGAGGCTGCCACAGGCCGTCGCTCTTCCTCATAGGTGTCGAGCAACGCTTCGGGCGCATCGGCCGTCACCGCCGCCAGCTTCCAGCCCAGATTGTAGGCATCTTGCACGCTGGTATTGAGGCCCTGGCCGCCGGTGGGTGGGTGGATGTGCGCGGCATCGCCGATAAGAAATACCTGTCCTACGCGATAGTGATCGGCCAGTCGCGCATTCATCGTGTAGGCCGACGCCCAGGAGACAGAGTCGATATGAATGTCCTGCCGACCCGTGCGCTCTGCCACCAGGTTCATGAGCCCCTCAGCGCTGAGGTCAACTTCTGTGTCCAGCGGAATCGGCGCCTGTATCTGAAACAGCTCGGTCCCCGCCAATGGGCAGATTGCGACCTGCATTGTCATGCACTCAGTGCTGAACCGGTGCCAGTAGTCACGCGACAGGCCGGTCATAAGCACATCGGCTACGATGGCACGGACCCCGAGGGTCTGCCCAGGAAATCCGATGTCCAGCGTGCGGCGTACCACACTGCGGCCGCCGTCTGCGCCAATGAGCCAACGTACACGCAGTGTCTGTTCGCCTTCGTTGCCGACCAAATATGCGGTCACGCCGTGGCTGTCCTGCTCGAAGCTGACTAACTCGCAGCCAAACGCCGGGCGGTGCCCCAATTCCAGAAGGCGCTCGCGCATCACCTGTTCGGTGAGGAACTGCGGCAGCATCATAGGCTGCTGATAAGGTTCGGCTGACGTTGGCGCCGAGAGCTCGATAACCTCGGCGTCGATGTGGCTGCCATCTTCGTTGTATCGCCGCTCGGGCGGGTAGACGTCGCCCGCAGCGGTGATCCGGTCGAGAATGCCGAGGTCTTCGAATATTTCCAGGGTGCGGGGTTGAATACCCTTGCCCCGCGAGCCGTGGAACGGCGCGGGGGATTTTTCGATCAGCCGGAAGGAAATGCCTCGTCGCGCCAGGTCGATCGCCAGGGTCAAACCGGCCGCACCGGCACCACAAATCAGAACGTCGACTGCGCATTGCTCTTTCATCTGGACTGCCTTTATATGTAATATGCACATATATTTGAGCAAGGAAGATTCCGTGTCAACAGAAAGCGTGCAAAATACACCTATAGGTCTTCAGATTCGCGAGCTTCACGGGGCGCTGATTGAAATTGTCGGTGCCATGAACCGGCCGCAGCGCGACGAAGTGATGGTCCGGGAGGCGGGTATCGCCCTTGATCGGGCACTGTTTCCGCTGCTGGTGCTGGTGGAGCGGCTGGGGCCGATCGGCGTTGTGGAGCTGGCCGACCGCGTGGGACGCGACTACACCACGGTCAGCCGCCAGGTGGCGAAGCTGGAAAGCCTCGGTTTGGTCGACCGCCAGGAAAGTGCCAAGGACCGCCGGGTTCGCGAGTCGGTGATCACCCCGCAGGGCAAGGCAATGACGGATCGGGTGGATGAGGCACGTACGCGAATGGGGATGGCCATTTTCGCCACCTGGGAACAGCAGGACATCGACGACCTGGTGCGGCTGATGGGCAAGTTTGCCGCCGACCTCAACGACGATGCGCTGGTCACTCTGACGCTTGAGAATCGATAGAAAAGCCGGGCAAAAAAAATACCCCTCAATGAGGGGTATTTTTAAACGACTTCCAGCGGTTACCTGCGGCGGAACAACGGCAACGGTTCATCCGTCGCGGCCTGGTACGTCACCGAGAAATCCTTGAGGCTTTCCAGCGCTTCATACGGGTCTTTGTCCGCGCGCAAGGCGAAGGCATCGAACCCGCAGCGGCGCAGGTAGAACAACTGGTCGCGCAGCACATCGCCAATCGCCCGCAGCTCGCCCTTGTAACCATAACGGTCACGCAGCAGGCGGGCGTTGGAGTAGTTGCGACCGTCGGTGAAGGCCGGAAAGTTCAGGGCGATGACCTGGAAGTGCTCCACGTCATCACCGATCTCTTCGGCTTCTTCATCGGCGTCCAGCCATACACCCAGGCCGCCGTCGCGGGCCTTGAGGGCGTGAGCGTGCTCGCGCCACAGGGCCAGTGGCACGATCAGGTCGTCGCAGTTGGAGATGCCATCGAAGCTCGCGTCCTTGGGCAGCAGGTGCCAGGTTTCGTCGAGGACTTCGTTGTTCTTAATGATTCGCTGCATAGACGCGCTCCTTGAACAGGTCAATGCCGATGCGCTGGTAAGTGTCGATGAAACGCTCATCTTCGGTGCGCTGTTCAACGTACACGTCGATCAGCTTGCCGATCACGTCAGGCATGGCTTCCTGGGCGAAGGACGGGCCGAGGATCTTGCCCAGGCTCGCATCGCGGCTGGCGCTGCCACCCAGGGACACTTGGTAGAATTCTTCGCCTTTCTTGTCCACGCCCAGGATGCCGATGTGGCCGACGTGGTGGTGACCACAGGCGTTCATGCAACCGGAGATGTTCAGGTCCAGCTCGCCGATGTCGAACAGGTAGTCCAGGTCGTCGAAACGGCGCTGGATCGATTCGGCAATCGGGATCGACTTGGCGTTGGCCAGGGAGCAGAAGTCGCCGCCCGGGCAGCAGATGATGTCGGTCAGCAAGCCGATGTTCGGCGTGGCAAAACCCTGCTCGCGCAGCTCGCCCCACAGGGTGAACAGTTGAGACTGTTCAACATCGGCCAGGATGATGTTCTGCTCGTGGGAGGTGCGCAGTTGGCCGAAGCTGTAGCGCTCGGCCAGGTCGGCGACGCCGTCCAGTTGCTTGTCGGTGATGTCACCCGGTGCAACACCGGTAGGTTTCAGCGACAGGGTCACGGCCACATAGCCCGGCTTTTTGTGGGCCAGGGTGTTGCGGGTGCGCCAGCGGGCGAAACCCGGGTGCTGCGCATCGAGCTCGGCCAACGCGGCGTCCTGATTGCTCAGGGCCTTGTAGTCCGGGTCGACGAAGTGTTTGGCAACGCGGTGCACTTCGGCGTCGGTCAGGGTGGTCTGGCCGCCGCGCAGGTGTTCCATCTCGGCGTCGACTTTCTGGGCGAACACCTCGGGGGTCAGCGCTTTTACCAGGATCTTGATCCGGGCCTTGTACTTGTTGTCACGACGGCCGTAGCGGTTGTAGACCCGCAGGATCGCGTCGAGGTAGCTCAACAGGTCCTGCCACGGCAGGAATTCGTTGATGAAGGCACCCACTACCGGCGTACGACCGAGGCCACCGCCGACGAGCACACGGAAGCCCAACTCTCCCGCCGCGTTGTGCACCGGCTCCAGGCCGATATCGTGCACTTCGATGGCGGCGCGGTCCGAGGTCGAGCCATTGATGGCGATCTTGAACTTGCGCGGCAGGTAGGCGAATTCCGGGTGGAAGGTGGTCCATTGACGGACGATTTCACACCATGGGCGGGGGTCGATCAGCTCGTCAGCGGCAACGCCGGCGAACTGGTCGGTGGTCACGTTGCGCAGGCAGTTACCGCTGGTCTGAATGGCATGCATCTGCACGGTGGCCAATTCAGCCAGGATGTCCGGCACGTCTTCCAGGGCCGGCCAGTTGAACTGAACGTTCTGGCGAGTACTGATGTGGGCGTAGCCCTTGTCGAAGTCGCGGGCAATCTTGGCCATCATGCGCGTCTGACGGGAAGTCAGTTGGCCATAAGGCACGGCAACCCGCAGCATCGGCGCAAAGCGCTGAACATAAAGGCCATTTTGCAGGCGCAGAGGGCGGAACTCTTCTTCGCTCAGTTCACCTGCCAGATAGCGTCGGGTCTGATCACGGAACTGCTTGACGCGGTCCTCGATGATGCGCTGATCGTATTCGTCGTATACGTACATATAGGTCCTGTTCTCGGCAAATCTGCGCGCACGGCCGCGCACTCCCAACGGAGCCGGCGCACGATACCAGTTTGCGTTTATGCGCAAAAGTGATGTTTGAGTATATGCAAATAACCAAATGGCCTAATGAGAACGGTTATCGCGATACCCACATTTGTCATGCGGGCAATCATGAACTTTACTGTGCTCGTGTCTTTGTGCAATCACCTATAAAACCGACAAGAGGCGATGCTATGAGCAATCCGACCAAAGCCCGCAAAAGTGACAGCAGTGTCGATGCGTGGGCCATTCTGTTCTTGATTATCCTGGTGGTTTCCACTGCCGTGTTCTGGGTCAGCCATCAATAAAAGGGCGTTATCGAGCCTTGTTGTCGACAATCGGCAATTAGCCGAGATTGACCGGCCTGATGCCATTATCATGGGCCGTCATTCCGAAGGGCTCAGGCAACGATGTTGAAGGTTCTCTGCAAGTGCTTGCTGGTGCTGAGCATGCCGTTCTGGGCCATCGCCCAGGCGACGTCGGTGGTGTTTCTCAACCCTGGCAATTCGACCGAGACCTTCTGGGTCAGCTACGCGCAATTCATGCAGGCCGCCGCCAGGGACCTCGGCCTGGATTTGCGTGTGCGCTATTCCGAGCGCAATCCCGAGACCACGCTGGTGCAGGCCCGTGAAGCCCTGCAAGGCGCCGAGCGCCCGGACTACCTGGTGCTGGTCAACGAGCAGTACATTGCCCCGCAGATCTTGCGCCTGGCCCAGGGCAGCGGGGTCAAGCTGCTGATCGTCAACAACGCGCTGACCGCGGACCAGACTCAACTGCTGGACGCCGGCAAATACCCTGACTGGATCGGCAGCATGGTCGCCGACGACGAACAGGCGGGCTACTTGATGCTCACCCAGTTGTTGCGCCTGCATGGGCCTGTCGCCCCCGGCCAGACCCTCGACCTGATCGCGTTCTCCGGGGCCAAGACCACTCCCGCCGCGCAACTGCGCGAGCGGGGCTTGCAGCGCGCCCTGGCGGATCATCCGCAGGTGCGCCTGCGCCAGTTGGTGTATGGCGAGTGGAGTCGCCAGCGCGCTTTCGACCAGGCCACGCAGTTATTCAAACGCTACCCGCAGACCGCGCTGGTGTGGGCGGCCAACGATGAAATGGCGCTGGGGGCAATGGATGCACTCAAAGGCAGCGGGCGCACGCCGGGCAGGGACGTGTTGTTCAGCGCGGTCAACAGTTCGCCCGAAGCGTTGCAGGCGCGCCTTGAGGGGCGCCTGAGTGTGCTGGTGGCCGGGCATTTCACCCTTGGCGGCTGGGCGATGGTGGTGCTGCATGACGATGCCCGCGGCCTGGGCATGGCGCAGTACGGTGGGCGTGAGCGCAAGCTTGGGCTCTTTCGATTGATTGATCCGCCACACGCCACGCGCCTTTTAGAGATGCAGGGGCGCGAGGACTACGGCGTCGACTTTCGAGCACTGTCAGCCCAGGGCAAGCCAGCCACCTATCGCTACCCGTTCAGCCTGCAACTGCTGATGCATTGACCGGCTTCAAACACCGGCCAGGTGCAGCACCAGCTTGACGATGCCAAACAGGGTCAAGGCAAACACGGCGGTAAACACAATACCCAGGATGACAAAGTGGCTGGGCTTGCCATGGGTAAAGTCGCGGGCGCGATTCTTCCCGCTCTGCACCCCGAAGGCGGCTGCCATCACGCTGTGAAGCATCTGCCAGAAAGTCGGTGGCTTGTTGTTGGAATCGTCCATAAAGGCCTCGCGGTAGGGATCAAACCCATGGATGAGGATAGCCAAGTTCCCGCAAAACACCGGCTGTAGCTATCTACCGCCCTGGCGGTTGGCCCGTTCGCTGTACTGGGACTCCTTAACAGAGTCATCAGGAACGAGCGCATGCCAACCTTACCCGCCCCGACAGAGCAGGGGCTACACACCGCATTGATCAAGAACAGCTTGCCCGGCTGGATTGCCCGCAGCGCGGCTGCGGACATCCGACGCTTGAAGCCGGGCCTGCTGCCCGGGCGCGTCCCCGAGGATGCACCACCTGCCTGGCTCAGTAACGCGCCCCAGGGGTTGCGCCAGGCATTCGCCGACAGCCAGTTGGCCAGTCGCCGCGCCCACGAGCGGCTGGCCAAGACTCTCGACGGCCTCAAGGGCATCACCGAGTTCGCCCAGCCGCTGCTGGAAGACGCCTGGCGCAAACGGTTCGGTGAGGTACCGGACGTCCACAAGCACCAGTTGCACTACCTGCGTTACCGTCAGGTGCCGCAACAGCATTCGCTGTTGCAGGCAGCATTGCTCAACTTTGAAGGCAATGAAGACTTTGCCGATATCGCCCTTGAGCAAACCAGCGCGCTGGCCCCCGAAGGGGCGTTGTTCACCGAGTACTACGGCGAAATTCTGAACGACCATTCACGCCGGGCCCGCTATCGCTACCGCGAAAAGCTCGCCGTCACCCCGGACCAGTTTGCCGCGCTCTGCCGCACGCTGGACCTGGGCCGGCAATACCAGGCGCATTTGCAGCAGGTGTTCGAGGAGGCGGGCACCAAGGCCGTGGTGCGCGAGCAGATGATCGACGCGCACAAGAAACTGCTGGCCGTCAGGCTGCACACGGCGCGGATGAAGAACGAAATCAGCGACAGTGCCTATGCCATGCTCAACGCCTTACTGGCCGGTACCGAACGGCCGCAGTTGGATGGCAAGCCCGTCGCCTGCAGCCAATTGGCGATTCTCGGCTGCAAGGTGGGTGAAGTCGTACTGATCGGGCCGGGCGTCGGCGCGATGGCAGATGCCCGGCAGCCGTTGGGCTGGGGCACTGTGCTGGTGCCCGGCGCCTCGCTAGGGGAGTTGCTGGTGCCGGCCGCGGCCGACCAGCGGCTGGTGGCGTGGATCCCCGGTGCGCCGTTGTACCCGCTCAAGGAATACCCGTCGATAAAGGCGTTCGAGGCGGAACTGGCGATCAACCTGCGCTCCCCGGAGTATCAGCGGCTGTTTGCCAGCCTGGTGCCGCAAGACGAAGCCCCGGCTTTCCTGCAACGACTGAAGACCAAGCTCTTTACCTTCGAGTGGAACTCCAGAGGCTACATGGAACAGGTCTACGACCCGAACGTCAACCTGGCGCGCCGCGAAAGCCTCATCAGTGGCGAGCTGTTCGGAGCGCTCTATGACAACCACCTGCAACGCCTGAAAGATAACGCCAGAACGCTCGCCGTACCCACCGCCGAGGCGGATCGCAAGGCTGCCCAGGAACGCCACGAACATTGGCTGAGTATTGGCTTGAATGTGCTGAACATGGCGGCCTTTGTCGTGCCCGGCCTGGGGGAGGTGATGCTGGCGGTCACGGCTGTGCAACTGGGCCTGGAGGTCTACCATGGCATCGAGGCGTGGAAGGAAGGCGACATCGATGCCGCCTGGGGACATCTGGAGTCGGTGGCGCTGAACGTGGCCTTCATGGCCGCCCTCGGCGGTTCGACGGCCCTGGCCGGTCGCGCGCCGAAAATCCAGGTGTCCCGCTGGGTGGATGGCCTGGTACCGGTCAAACTGCCCAGTGGTGAGGCTCGGCTGTGGAAACCGGACCTGGCGCCGTACCGCAGCGAGGTGGTGCTGGCCCCGGCTGTCAAGCCCAATGCCCGGGGCCAGTACGAGACAGGCGGCAAGATTTATGTGCGTATCGGCGAAAACCTGCATGAAAAGGTCTTCGACAGCCGAATCCGCAAGTGGCGGATCAAACACCCGGAAAATCCCGAGGCTTACCAACCGATCCTTGAACACAACAACGCCGGTGCCTGGCGGCATGTGCATGAGCAGCCCTTCAAATGGGACCGCCTGACCCTGTTGCGACGACTGGGGCCTGCCACTGAAGAATTCTCTGATACGACACTGGGCATTATTGGGGATATCAGTGGGGTCCAGGATGACGTGTTGCGCAAGGCGTATATCGAAGGCAGGCCGCTGCCCGCCGTGCTGGCCGATACCCTGGAGCAGTTCCGCAGCCAGCCAGTGGCGGAAACGGCGCCGCTGGCTGGCGAAGAGGCGGTGCTGCAACGGCGCTTCCCTGGATTGTCGAGGCGAGCCATCCAGGAAATTCTTGATACCGCCAGCGAACAGGAGCGCTTGCAACTGCGCAGTCAGCGTGGAGCCTCGGCGCGCCTGGACAATGCCGCTCGCCGCGCAGTCCAACAAGGCCGCCTGAGCCGCGCCCTGGCGGGGCTGCATCGTCAGGCCGACGCCGGTGCCGACACTGACCGCCTGGCCCTGCATTGCCTGCAACACTTGCCGGGCTGGCCCACCAATCTGCGCCTGGAAGTGCGCTTTCAGGCTGTCGAAGGACCGTTACTGAACAGCATTGGCCCGCAAGATGCGCCGCTGCGCAGATACCTGGTCAAGCAGGGCGAAGCCTTCCAGGCCTACGACGAGCGCGGTGTCGCGCTGAACAGCCGGACCACCGGGCGGCGTAATTTCTTCCAGTCCGTCGTGCATGCGATCCCCGCTGCGGCCCGACCTGGCCTGGACATGCCCGTGGCGACCCTGGACCGGGAACTGCAACAGGCGGTGGCCAGTTATGCCACCCGCCGCCGTAGCCAAATGTCCAATGTGCTCGGCCTGCGCGCACCGCGTTCGCGACCCGTCTTGACGGGGGCGGGGGGTGTCCTGGGTTACCCGTTGAGCGGTCGGGGCAAAGGCTTTGACGTGGATGCATCGCTGACGGCGAGGGTGCAGGCGCTCTATCCGAACCTCAACGCCGGGCAGGCCAGCGATTTTGTCCTGAGCCGATTGCAGGCCGGTGAAAGCGCCCAACAGATCTTCACCCTGTTGGGAAACCGCCAGCGTGAGTTCGACCTGTTGCAGGCAGAACTTGATCAATGGACCGCCGCTGCAGCCGGGCAGGCGGGCGGGGCCAGCCAGCAACAACGGGTAGCGGCCGACATCATAGGATGCTGGCGCCAGGGCATTTACCGCGAGCGGCCGCCCCAGAGCATTCTGTCGTTGGGCAGCGTGACGGACCTTCCGCGCCTGAGTGCAGACTTTTCCCATGTGCAGGCGCTGAGCGCACATGCCGAGCTTTTGTTGGGTGATCAGGGCGTGCGCCTGGCCGATCAGTTTTCCCGGGTGCGACACCTTGAGGTGTTTTTTGACGCAACGCCGGGCACCGGACTGGTCGACGGGCTGAACCGCTTCGTCGATCTCAACCAACTGACGTTGAATGGTCGGGACGTGGCCTATTCGGTCCCCTTCATTCAACGCCTGGGGGCAATGGAGCGCTTGCGCAACCTGTCCGTCGCGGGGCTTTCGCAAAACCTGGACGTCAGCCCCCTCACGCACCTGCGCTCGTTGCGCATGGAGGGCTCGGTGCAGGAGTGGCCACAGGGGGTGACGTCACTTGAGCACCTTGAGAGGCTCGACCTGTGGCGAACAAACATCCGTTCGGTACCCCCGTCGATGCTCATCGGGCATGAACGATTGTGGCGCGGCCTGAACCTGCGGTGGGCCGCGTTTGACCGCCGGGAATTCATGGCGGTGTATGAACATGTGCGGGGCAATCCGGCTCACCTGCTCAATGAGCAAGCCCTGGTGCAGGGTTACTGTGAAGGCGTGATGGACCGCTTGAAAAATGTGCACTGGGGGTTTGGCATAGACGTTGTCTCTCAGTTCCGGCAGCAGGGTCTGACCACTGAACAGATACTGGCTCGCACTCACCAGGTGCTCGACGAACAGCTCGCCCTGAGCCGGGACCTGCAGGAGTGGGCGGCCAGGGAGTTGCGGGTTGACCGCCGGCAGGTGGATGTCTTTTACCGCCAGCGCGCCGCCGAGCGGCTCCTGGACAGTTGGCGTGAAGGCCTGGGGCCGCGGTTTGCGCCGTCGGGCATGTCGGCGCGCTCCAACCTGCCGACCGCCACACTGAACCTGTCGGGGGGCGTGCTGGGCGACTTGCCCGGGTTGCCGGCGGCCGCGTTCGCCCATGTCAAACAGGTCAACCTGAGCGGCACCCGGGTTTCCATTGAGGCGCTGAATGACTTTCTCGGCGCATTCAACGCCATTGAAGACTTGAACCTCAGTGCCAGCAACCTGGCACAGCTGCCTTCGGCCCTGGACAACTTCACCGCCCTGCGCCAGTTGGATCTTTCCCACAACCAACTGAGCATCATCCCGTCCATCCAGCAACGCTTGAGCCGCTTGACGGCTCTTGAAACCCTGGACTTGCAATACAACCGTGTCGCGAGCCTGGATCTGCGTGGCCTCAACGCCTTGCGCCACTTGAACCTCAGCCGCACTGGAATCACCGAATGGCCCGAGGGTGTCCTGGACTTGCCAGTCCTGGAAAGCCTGGACCTGAGCCACAGCGCTATCACCCGGGTGCCCGCCCAGGCGCTCACCGGCCACGACACGCTGATGCTCAAGAGCAACCTGCGGGGTTGCCGACTGACTGCCCGGGCCTGCGCCGACATCCTGGCCTTTGCGCAACGCACCCTGCGGGAAAATCCATTGGGCCTTGATGTGGAATTACTGCCGTTGGTGGGGCCGGAAATCTACCTGCACAAGCCGCTGGGCATTCCCCAGGAACAGATGCGCATCGGCCGGACCGGCGGCGATCCGGAATATTTCCCGGTCAGGGTCACCGACGACCCCGGCCAGTTGCTGTTGCCCCTGCACGTCGAGAACGTCGACGCGCAAGCACGCCTCACTCCGGCGGCGCGCCTGCAACAACTGGATCCTGCCTTGAGCAGTGCCCAGGCGGTGGCGCGCATTGATGAATGGCTGGCCGCCGGCCTGGGCGCCACCGGCGTCGACACACGCCTGGTGCAGTTGCGCGCCGAGCATCAACGCTTGAGCCGGGTGTTGAACAGTTGGATCGACATCGAAGGTTATCGCGAGGGGGGCGGCTGGGTCAGTGCCCTCGACCGTCGTCGTGCCGCCGGCCGGCTCCTTGAAAGCTGGCGCCACAACCTGCGTGCCCGGCCCGAGGTGCCGCCGGTGGACGGGCGCGAGGTACTGGACCTGTCCGGGTTGTATCTGGGCGACCTGCCGACGTTGCCGGCTTCAATGAGCCACGTCAGCGTGCTCGACCTCACCGAGGTGAAGCTGACGGAGCAGGGGTCCAATGGGTTCCTGGGCAGTTTCCCCCACCTGCGCCGGCTTGTGCTCAACAAGAATGGCCTGGCGCACCTGCCCGAGGTGATCAACCAATACACGGCGCTGACTCATCTCGAAGCCACCTACAATGATTTGCGCGACGCTGTGGAGCTACAGGCACTGCTCGGCCCATTAAGTGCGCTGGAATGGCTCGACCTTGGCGAAAACACCCTGGCCAGCCTGGATGTCAGCGGCCTGCGCGGGCTGACAAACCTGGACCTGCACAACAACGTCCTGGAGGAATGGCCGGCCGGGGCATTGGAACTGCCGCGACTGCGCACCCTCGACCTCAGCAATAACCAGATCGAGACCATCCCGGACGATGCCCTGTTGCCTCGCCACAACCTCCTGATGAGCAACACCAACCTGACGGACAACGGGCTGGAAGAACGCGTGTTCGAGCGCCTGAGCGACTTCCTCGAGGAAACGGGGTTCGGCCTGGGCTATACCCGGGAGCAAATTGATCGCGAGCTCGATGGCTTCCTCCTCAGTACCAGTCACGAGGAAGCGGATCTGAGCGGTGAGCTGCATCCGGAGCTGCTGACGCCCGCAGCACAGAAGGCCCAGTGGTTTGCTGGCGTGGCGGCCGACTCCAGCAAACACGCAGTCTGGGAGTCGCTCAAGAGCGCTGACGACAGTGAGGATTTCTTCTACATCATTTCCCAGCTGAAAAACGCCCAGGACTTCATCACCGACCGCCCTGAGTTGACGCGCCGGGTATGGGAGGTGCTGGAGGCCGCCGAGCAACGTTCGGCGTTGCGCGAGCAACTGTTCGGCAAGGCTCGCGGCATGCGGATCAACGCGACCTGCGGTGACGGTTGGATCCTGCTGTTCAGCGACCTTGAAGTCAGTGTCTATGAGTTCAAGGCCCTGGAAACCGTGGAACCCGGAAAAGAAGGCGCGGCGCTGTTCAAGCTGGCCAGAAGCATGATCCGCCTGGAACAGACTGAAGCCACCGCCAGCCGCGTGGTCAGCCTAAAGCCCAGTGTTGACCCGGCGGAAATTCGCCTGGCCTACCGCATCGGCCTGGCCCAACGCCTGGAGTTGCCGCGCCAGCCGTCCGGCATGCTGTACCGCAACCTTTCCCAAGTGAAACAGGCCGATATCGACCAGGCCTACGCCAGCATCATCGGCCGGGAGGCGACCGAGGCGTTCACGGCCGATCTGGTCACGCGCCAGTACTGGGTCGACTACGTGCAGAAGCAATACGCCGCCGACTTTACGACGCTGGCCCAGACCCATGCCCGCGAGGCTGAAGCCCTGGAGGATCGCTATCCGGAGTTTGGCGCGCAGTACGAGGCAGAAGCCGTGGTACTGGCCAAGCAAAGGACTGAGCAACGCCAGGCCCTGCTGATTCGCCTGTCCGGGCGGGAGAGAGCAGCACTGAGGCTATAACAGCCTGTGCCCCGGCGGCAGGTCCGGAAACGGGCCTGCCGCGCCCCAGTGGTCGTAACCCAGGTTCGGCGCCAAGGTGCACAAAAACAATTATCTACCTGCGAAGGCGCTCGCCTGTTCGCTGTACTGGGCCTCCCTAAAGCGTTCTCAGGAAGCCGCACATGTCTACTCCACCTAACGCCCTCGCGGACGAAAGCTTGCACACCGCCCTGATCAAGGCACGTCTGCCCACGTGGGTTGCCCATATGGCCCCCGTCGATGTGCGCCGGCTCAAACATGGACTGTTGCCCGGCAGGGAGCGGCCTGCCACCAAGGTTCCGCTCTCGCCCGCATTGAACAAGGCACTCGATGACAGTCGCAAGGCCAGCCGTCAGTCCCGCGAAGCCTTGGCCAAGGGCCTTGGCGCGCTGCAAGGCATTGTCGAATTCGCCCAGCCCAAGCTGGAAGCGGCGTTGCGCGAGGCGATGCGCGAGGCCCCGGACGTCAACAAAAACCAGCTGCATTACCTGCGGTATCGCCAGGCCCCGCAGCAGCATTCGTTGTTGCAGGCAGCGCTGCTGAACTTCGAGGGCGATGAAGACTTCACCGATATCGCCCTCGAACAGACCAGCGCCCTGGCGCCGGAAGGTGCGCTGCTGACCGAGTACTACGGCGAGGCGCGGGCGGATGGCTCGCGTGCGGCGCGTTATCGCTACAGCGAAACCCTGTCGATGACTCCACAAACCTTTTCCACCCTGTGCCGCACCCTGGACCTGGGGCAGCAATACCAGGCCCACCTGGCGCAGGTGTTCGATGCCGCTGCCACTCGGGCCGTGGTGCGGGAGCAGATGATTCGCGCGCAAAAAGACCTGCTGACGGTACGCCTGTATACCGCATGGGCGCAGGGCGACATCGGTCCGGCGGTGTTTCTCATGTTGCGTGAAGTGCTGGCAGGTACTTCGCGGCCGCTGCTGGATGGCGAGGTCGTACGTTTCGGTCAACTGTCGATCCTGGGCTGCGAGCTGGGGGAGGTGCTGCTGATCGGGCCGGGTGTCGCACCGACCCGGTCCGTGATCCCGCCCTTGTTTCCTGGGGCAGGTGTGAGCGGGCTGCTTCCCGTGGCGCCTGATACGCGGGTGGTGGCCTGGATTCCGGGCGCGCCGCAGTGCCCGCTCAAGGAATACCCGTCTATGCAGGCGTTCGACAAGGAACTGGCGGTGAACCTGCGCTCACCTGCCTATCAGCAGTTGTTTGCCAGCCTGGTACCTCAGCAACAGGCGCCGCAGTTCCTTGAGCGCCTCAAGGAAAAACTCTACACATTCACCTGGAACCCGCGAGGCTACAAGGAGCAGGTCTACGACGAGCAAATCAACTTGAACCGGCGAGAACGGTTGATCGAGGGGGAGTTGTTCGGCGCGCTCTACGAGCGGCATGTACAGCGCCTCAAGGACAATGCCAGAACCCTGGCGGTGCCCACTGCGGAGGCTGATCGAAAAGCCGCACAGGCACGCCATGCTCACTGGTTGAGCATGGGTTTGAACACATTGAATGTGGCCGCATTCATGGTGCCCGGCCTGGGGGAGCTGTTGTTGGCGGTCACGGCGATTCAGTTGGGCCTGGAGGTCTATCACGGCATCGAATCCTGGCAGGAGGGCGATATGGATGCGGCATGGGAGCACCTTGAGGCGGTGGCGCTGAATCTCGGGTTCATGGCTACCCTGGGTGGGGCGGCAGCCCTCGCTGGCCGGGCGCCCGCTATCCAGGTGTCGAAATGGGTCGATGGGCTGGTGCCGGTGAAGTTGCCGAACGGCGAAAGGCGCCTGTGGAAACCCGACCTTGCGGCCTACCGCAGTCATACCGTTCTGGATGCATCACTCAAGCCCAATGCCCAGGGGCAATACGCGCAGGGCGGCAAGATGTACGTGCGTCTGGGTGAGGGCCTTTATGAAAAGGCTTTTGATGCGCGGACTCGAAAATGGCGGATCCAGCATCCGAACAATCCGGCCGCGTACCAGCCGATCCTCGAACACAACCAGGCGGGTGCCTGGCGCCATACCCATGAACGCCCACTGGAATGGGACCGCCTGACCTTGCTGAGGCGCCTGGGTCATGAAACCCAAGGCATCAGCGATGCAACGTTGAGCGCCCTTGGCGACATCAGCGGCATCAGTGATGACCTGTTGCGCAAGGTCCACATAGATGGTTTGCCGATGCCTGCCGTGCTGGCCGATACGTTGCAGTTGTTTCGCGGCGCGCCGCCACAGGCTGTACTCCTGTCCCCCGAGGGCGCAGTGTTGCAGCGCCGCTTTGCTTCTTTGTCCCGAGGCGCGATCAACGAAATTATCAGTACGGCCAGCGATAAGGAACGCCTGCAGATACTGGGCCGAACCGGTGTTGCGCCGCGCCTGGATAACCTGGCGCGGCGTGCGGTACAGCAACGTCGCCTGAGCAGTGCGTTGGCCGGCTTGCACCTGCCGGCGCTCGCCAGCCTGGACAGTGACCGGCTGGCGTTGCATTGCTTGCAGCAACTGCCGGGCTGGTCTCCCACGCCGCGCCTGGAACTGCGCGCCGACAACCCCAGTGGGCGCTTGCTGGCTGAAGTCGGGCCTGAAGACGCGGCAGTGCGCCGTTACCTGGTCAAAAAAGGCGAGACATTCCTGGCTTACGACCTGCAGGGGGCTCCTCTTAACAGTCCGGTCCCCGGCAGTCGTAATTTCTACCCATCAATCGTCCATGCCTTGCCCGTGACCCTGCGCCAGTCACTGGGTTTGCCGCTGGCCAGCGCGGACGTCGATTTGCAGCAAACCCTGGCACGGTATGCCACGGCACACCGCCTCGAAATGGCCGCCGTGCTGAAGATACGCGCGCCCATGGCTCGCCCGGCGTTGCGTCTGGCGAGCGGGTTATTAGGTTATGCCCTGAGCGGCCGGGGTGCGGCCCAGGCACCCAATGCCGCCCTGGCGGCCAGGGTTCGCGATGTTTACCCCAACCTCAGCGATGAGGCGGCCCAGCTGTTTGTGCAAAGTCTGTTGCAGGCCGGCCAGCGTCCCCCTCAGATCTATGAGTTGATAGGCATCCGCGAGCGCGAACTGACCCGGTTACGCATGACCCTGGATCGTTGGGTGACGCAAAACAGTGCTCAGGCGGGGGCACAACATACGGCCGACACCCTGATCAATTGCTGGCGCGAAGGCGCGTACCGGGGCTTGAAACCCCATGCCTATCTGTCACTGGGCAAGGCCGGTAACTTGCCGGCGCTGGATGCTGATTTTTCCCATGTGCGAGGGTTGGGCGTAAGCGGCGAAACCCTGGCGGGCGCCCAGGGCACCAGGCTTGCGCAGCAGTTCTCCAACGTCGAAGTCCTGAATGTGTTTACCGAGCCCGCCCATGTCGAAGCGATTGCCGCGGGCCTCGGGCTGTTTCCCAAGCTTGAAGAGTTGTCGATCGACGGCTGGGGCTTGATCTATTCGCCGGCCTTTTTGCAACGCCTTAACACGTTGAGCCAATTGCGCCGGTTGGTCCTGACGGGCGCGCTGGACGCGCTGGATGTCAGTGGCTTGAAACAGCTGCTTGCCTTGCGGGTGGCGGGCGCCCTGAAAGAGTGGCCGGTAGGTGTTCTGACGTTGGACAAACTGGAGACGCTCGACCTGTTGGCGACCGGGATAAATACCATGCCGGCGGCAATGCTTGAGGGCCACGAGCGCCTGTGGCGTGGCCTTACCCTCAACTGGGCAGCGTTTGAGCGACGTGCGTTCATGCCGGTGTATCAGCACGTGAAAGGCCACCCGGGGCATTTGGTGGATGAAGTGCTGATGGTGGACGCTTATTGTGAAGGCGCGTTGCGACGCCTGAAAGACAGCGACCCGGCGTTTGCGCCCAGTGCCTTGGCGTACCTGCGGCGCCATCGGTTGACCAGTGACGCCAAGTTGACCCGTGTGCACGCCTTGCTGGATGAACATGCAACCTTGCAGCAGGCGCTGGAAGAGTGGCAGGGCAGGGAAGTGGAGGTCGACCGGCGACCGGTGGACCCGCTCAATCGTCAACGTGCGGCAGACAAGCTCATGGCTTACTGGCGCGATGGCCTCGACCGACGTTTTGCCTCCCCCCGTGAGGTGGCCGGGCCTTCTTCGCCAGCCGCCTCCGAGGGGGTCATGCTGGACCTGTCGGGTACGGTACTGGGGGATTTGCCGCTGATGCCGGCCGCAGCGTTTGCCCACGTGCAGCGCTTGAACCTCGCAGGCACCCGGGTTTCAGTGGCGGCATTGAACGATTTCCTCCCCCAGTTCACCCAAATCCACGGCCTGGACCTGAGCCGCAGCAACCTGATGGACCTGCCGGCGTCCCTGACGCAGTTGAGGTCTCTCAAACAGCTGGACCTGGCGCACAACCAGTTGACGATCACTGAGGCGATACAGCAGCGCCTCAGCGCCCTGGTCACGCTTCGAGGGTTGAACCTGGATTACAACCGTGTGGGTACCCTGGATGTCAGCGGGCTCAACCAGCTGCGCAGCCTGAACCTGAGCCACACCGCGACCACCGCCTGGCCGACAGGTTGGCTGGCATTGCCCGAACTGCGTCAAGTGGATCTGAGCTACAGCGCAATTACCACGATCCCCCAGGCTGCACTGACCGGCCATGACCTGCTGATGCTCAGCAGCAACGTGCGTGGCTGTCGCCTGACCTTGCCGGCTTGCGCCGACATACAGCGTTTTGCCCTGCGTACCTACCAGGACAATCCGTTGAACGTCGCACCGGCCATGCTGCCGGTTTTTGGCCCGAGCTTTTACCTGGATAAACCCTTGGGCATTCCCCGCGAAGGGCTGGCGGAGGGCAGAACGGGGGGCGATCCGGAATACTTTCCCCTGGAGGTCACGGACAGTCCCGATCTGCTCCTCGCGCTGGAGGTAGAGGTGCCCAACAGTGAAGTTCGGCAGACACCTGCGCAGCGTCTGCAACAAATAGACCCGGCGTTGTCCACGCGCGATGCGGTACGGCGCATTGACGAACTGCTTGCCAGTGGCCTGGGCGCACTGGAGGTCGAGGCATGCCTGGTTCGGTGGCGCACGGGCTACCGGGGTATGGTGCGGGTGTTGAACGACTGGATCGATATTCGCGGTTATCGCCAGGGGGGCGGCTGGGTCAGCGCGGTGGACCGTCGTCGCGCGGCCGACAGGCTTATCGACAGTTGGCGCCATACCTTGCGGGCGCACCCCGAGGTTGCGCCGGGCGATGGGCGCGAGGTCCTTCAATTGAACGACCTGTATCTGGGTGACCTGCCGGCGTTACCCGAGCCGTTGGCCCATGTGAGGGTGTTGAACCTCAACGCAGTCAAGCTTACTGAGCAGGGCTCCAATGCGTTCCTGCGGGCGTTTCCCAAGCTGCGTACCCTGACTCTCAACAATAATGGCCTGATGAGCCTGCCCGACGCCGTCGGCGAATGCTCGACACTCACCGAGCTGCACCTGAGCCATAACGAACTGCGCTATCGCAGCGAGCTGCAGGGCCAGCTCAATCGGCTGACCGCGCTGGAGCGTCTGGACTTGACTGAGAACCTCCTGGACTCTCTGGACATCAGCAGCCTGCCTCAATTGCAGTCATTGGAACTGCGCGGCAATAACCTTCTGGCATGGCCGCAGGGTGTCCTCCAGGCTCCACAGTTGCGCCACCTGGACCTGCGCAGTAACCGTATCGAAACCATCCCTGAAGACGCGTTGTTGCCCCGGCACAGCGCCTTGATGTGGGGCACTGACCTGTCCGATAACCTCCTGGTTGAGGAAGATCTGGCACGCCTGCGCGCCTACGAGCAGCAGACCGACTGTGGTCTGGGGTTTTCGGCCGAGGAATTGGAAGACGCACTGGAGAGTTACCACAGTACCGATAGCAGCTCCGGGTCGGATATCCACCCTGAACTCTTGACCCCGGAACAACAGAAGGCCCAATGGTTCTCGGGTATTGCCGCCGATTCGGCCCGCCACCGGGTATGGAGCGTGCTCAAGCAGGCCGAAAACAGCGAATACTTTTTCTACATCATTTCCCAGTTGAAGAACGCCCAGGATTTCCTGCACGACCGCGCCGACCTGACTCGCCGGGTGTGGGCGGTACTTGAGGCGGCGGAGCAATACCCGCACTTGCGCGAACAACTGTTTGGCCAGGCACAGGCGATGCAGGTGAGGGCGACCTGCGGCGATGGCTGGATTCTCCTGTTCAGTGATCTTGAAGTCAGCGTGTATGAGTTCAAGGCCCTGCGGGTCAGGACGCCCGAGCAGGAAGGCACCACGCTGTTCAACCTGGCCCGGCGCATGATCCGTCTCGATGAAGCGGAGCGCATTGCGGGTGAAGCGATCAACCGCAGCCCCAGCATCGACCCGGCGGAAATTCGCCTGGCCTACCGCATCGGCCTGGCCGAGCGCCTGGATCTGCCTCACCAACCGTCCACCATGCTGTACCGCAACCTGTCCCGGGTCACCCAGGCCAATATCGATCAGGCGTATACCGCCATTATGGCCAGAGAGAGCACCCCGGTGTTTATGCAAGAGCTGGTCAAACGCCCGTACTGGGTCAGCTACTTGCAGAAGCTGTACCCGGAAGAGTTTTCGGTGTTGGCGCAGGCGCATCAGGTCAAGGTCGATGCCCTGGAGGAGCTTCACCCGGACCTCAGTGCCCAGTACCTGAGCGAAGTTGCAGCCTTGGATACCGAGAACCTCGCCGAGCAACAGGCACTGGCGCTCAGGCTTTCGGGGCGGGCGAGGAGGGATCTGGGGATCTGACCCGGGCGCCCAGCCGGCTGGGCGCTCGGGTCAGCGCGCCACGACTTAGTTGTCGTAACCCAGGTTCGGCGCCAGCCAGCGTTCGGTCACGCTCAGGTCCTGCTCCTTGCGGGCGGTGTAGCTGGCGACCTGGTCCTTGTCGATCTTGCCCACCGCAAAGTACTGCGCCTGCGGGTGAGCGAAGTACCAGCCGCTGACGGCTGCTGCCGGGAACATCGCGTAGTGCTCGGTCAGGAACACGCCGCTGCGGCCGGCGTGCATCTCCTGGGCCTCAGGGTCCAGCAGCTGGAACAACTGGGCCTTCTCGGTGTGGTCCGGGCACGCCGGGTAACCCGGGGCAGGGCGGATACCGCTGTACTGCTCCTTGATCAGCGCTTCGTTATCCAGCACTTCGTCCTTGGCGTAGCCCCAGTGCTCTTTACGCACCTGCTGGTGCAGCCACTCGGCGCAGGCTTCGGCCAGGCGGTCGGCCAGGGCCTTGACCATGATCGAGTTGTAGTCGTCGCCGGCGTCCTGGTAGGCCTTCGCCACTTCTTCAGCGCCGATGCCGGCGGTGGTGATAAAGCCACCGATGTAGTCGGTCACGCCGCTGTCCTTGGGCGCGACGAAGTCGGCCAGGGAGAAGTTCGGCTTGCCGTCGGTCTTGATGATCTGCTGGCGCAAATGGTGCAGCCTGGCAATCGGCTGGCCGTCATCGCCGTAGACTTCCAGGTCATCGTCCTGCACCTGGTTGGTCGGCCAGAAACCGAACACCGCGCGGGCGCTGATGAGTTTTTCGTCGATCAGCTTCTTGAGCATTTCCTGTGCGTCGGCGTACAGCGCCGTCGCCGCTTCACCCACCACTTCATCGGTGAGGATGCGCGGGAACTTGCCGGCCAGGTCCCAGGAGATGAAGAACGGTGTCCAGTCGATGTACTCGGCCAGGACGTTGAGGTCGATATTGTCCAGCACCTTGGCGCCGGTAAACGTCGGCTTGACCGGCGTGTAGCTGCTCCAGTCGAACTGCGGCTTCTTGGCGATGGCGGCCGGGTAGCTCAGGCGCTCGGTGCGCGCGCTGCGGTTGGAGGTGCGCTCGCGCACGTCGATGTATTCCAGGCGGGTTTTCTCGACGAATGCCGGCTTCAATTCCTTGGACAGCAATTGCGTCGCCACGCCCACGGCGCGGGAGGCGTCGGTGACGTAGATCACCGCGTCGTTGCTGTACTTCGGCTCGATCTTCACGGCCGTGTGGGCCTTGGAAGTGGTGGCGCCACCGATCATCAGCGGCAGGTGGAAATCCTGGCGCTGCATCTCGCGGGCGACGTGCACCATCTCGTCCAGGGACGGGGTGATCAGCCCGGACAGGCCGATGATGTCGCACTTCTGTTCCTTGGCCACCTGCAGGATTTTCTCGGCCGGGACCATCACGCCCAGGTCGACGATGTCGTAGCCGTTGCAACCCAGCACCACGCCGACGATGTTCTTGCCGATGTCGTGCACGTCGCCCTTCACCGTGGCCATCAGGATCTTGCCCTTGGCTTCCGGCTTGTCGCCTTTTTCCAGCTCGATGAACGGGATCAAGTGGGCCACGGCCTGCTTCATCACCCGGGCGGATTTCACCACCTGGGGCAGGAACATTTTGCCGGCGCCGAACAGGTCGCCGACGATGTTCATGCCGGACATCAGCGGGCCTTCGATCACCTCGATCGGGCGCGCGAACGACTGCCGGGATTCCTCGGTGTCTTCGACGATGTGGGTGGTGATGCCCTTGACCAGCGCGTGTTCCAGGCGCTTGTTGACTTCCCAGCCACGCCATTCTTCGGTCTCGGCTTCCTTGACGCTGCCGTCGCCCTTGTACTTGTCGGCAATGGCGAGGAGGGCGTCGGTGCCTTCCGGGGTGCGGTTGAGCACCACGTCTTCCACCGCGTCACGCAGCTCGGCCGGGATCTGGTCGTAGATCTCCAACTGGCCGGCGTTGACGATACCCATGGTCAAGCCGTTGCGGATCGCATACAGCAGGAACACCGAGTGGATGGCCTCACGCACCGGGTTGTTGCCACGGAACGAGAACGACACGTTGGAAACGCCGCCGGAGGTCAACGCATACGGCAGCTCGTCGCGGATGTAGGCACAGGCGTTGATGAAATCGACGGCGTAGTTGTTGTGCTCTTCGATACCGGTGGCGACCGCGAAGATGTTCGGGTCGAAGATAATGTCTTCCGGCGGGAAGCCGACTTCATTCACCAGGATGTCGTAGGAGCGTTTGCAGATTTCTTTCTTGCGCGCTTCGGTGTCGGCCTGGCCGGCTTCGTCGAACGCCATCACCACTACCGCCGCGCCGTAGCGCTTGCACAGCCTGGCGTGGTGAATGAACTGTTCCACGCCTTCCTTCATGCTGATGGAGTTGACGATGCCCTTGCCCTGTATGCACTTCAGGCCGGCCTCGATCACTTCCCACTTGGAGGAGTCGATCATGATCGGCACGCGGGAGATGTCCGGCTCGCCGGCAATCAGGTTGAGGAAGGTCACCATGGCCTTCTTCGAATCCAGCATGCCTTCGTCCATGTTGATGTCGATCACCTGGGCGCCGGCTTCCACCTGCTGCAGGGCGACTTCCAGGGCTTCGGTGTAGTTGTCTTCACGGATCAAGCGGGCGAAGCGGGCGGAACCGGTGATGTTGGTGCGCTCGCCGACGTTGACGAACAACGAGTTGCGATCAATGGTGAACGGTTCCAGGCCCGACAGGCGGCAGGCCTTCGGAATGTCCGGGATCGGGCGCGGTGCGTAACCGGCCACGGCCTTGGCGATGGCTTCAATATGACCCGGGGTGGTACCGCAGCAACCACCGACGATGTTCAGGAAGCCGCTCTGGGCGAATTCTTCGATGACCTTGGCGGTTTCCGACGGCAGTTCATCGTACTCGCCGAATTCGTTGGGCAGGCCGGCGTTCGGGTGGGCGGAAACGTGGGTGTTGGCCTTGTTCGACAGCTCTTCCAGGTACGGACGCAGCTCGCTCGCCCCCAGTGCGCAGTTCAGGCCCACAGACAGCGGCTTGGCGTGGCTGACCGAGTTCCAGAAGGCTTCGGTGGTCTGGCCCGACAGGGTGCGGCCGGAGGCGTCGGTGATGGTGCCGGAGATCATGATCGGCAGTTCGACGTTCAATTCTTCGAACACGCCCTGTACGGCGAAGATCGCGGCCTTGGCGTTGAGGGTGTCGAAAATGGTTTCGATCAGGATCAGGTCGGCGCCGCCTTCGATCAGGCCTTTGGTGGCTTCGGTGTAGTTTTCCACCAGCTCATCGAAGGTCACGTTGCGGTAGCCGGGGTTGTTTACGTCGGGCGACAGCGAGCAGGTACGGCTGGTCGGACCGAGCACGCCGGCGACGAAGCGCGGCTTGGCCGGGTTTTCCAGGGTCTTGGCGTCGGCGATCTTGCGCGCCAGGCGCGCGCCTTCTACGTTTAATTCGTAGGCGAGGTCTTCCATGCCGTAGTCGGCCATGGAAATGCGCGTGGCGTTGAAGGTGTTGGTTTCCAGGATGTCGGCGCCGGCATCCAGGTAGGCTTTTTCGATGCCGCCGATCACGTCCGGACGGGTGATCACCAGCAGGTCGTTATTGCCCTTGACGTCGCTCGGCCAGTCGGCGAAGCGTTTGCCACGGTAGTCCTGCTCTTCCAGTTTATAGCTCTGGATCATCGTGCCCATGCCGCCGTCGAGGATCAGGATGCGTTCCTTGAGGGCTTGGTGGAGGGCTTGCAGACGAGCGCTACGATCGGGCATGGGACTACTCTGGTCAGGTATTACGGAGGGCGAAGATCATAACAAACCTGTGCGCTTTTAGAGCATGTGCTGGGTTTGCATGAATATCGCTCATGTTGGCGGGGGCGTTACATCGGTAGAATCGACGGGTTTTTCACTGCACGCATTGAATCGGGACCGGAAACATGTCACTTCGCCTCATCGTCAGCGCCGCGTTTGCGCTGTTCGCCCTCACCGCACAGGCAGAAGGTCCCGCCCCGGCGATCTCTTATACCCGTGACATCCAGCCGATCTTCACCGAGAAATGCGTAGCCTGCCACGCCTGCTACGACTCGGCCTGCCAGCTCAACCTGGGCAGTGCCGAAGGCGCCGCACGTGGCGCGACCAAGGTGCCGGTGTACGACGGCGAGCGCAGCCAGGCCAGCCAGCCCACCCGTTTGTTCTATGACGCCTTCGGCAAAGCCGCCTGGCAGCAAAAGGATTTCTACTCGGTACTCGACGCCCAGGGCAGCCAGGCCGCACTGATGGCGCGCATGCTGGAGCTGGGGCATAACGCGCCGCTTGCGCCCAACGCCAAGCTGCCCGACGACATCGTGCTGGGCCTGAGCCGCGAAAACACCTGCCCGATGCCGGGGGAGTTCAACGCCTACGCAGGTAACCACCCGAAGGAAGGCATGCCCCTGGCCGTCACCGGCCTGACCGACCAGCAGTACCAGACCCTGCAACGCTGGCTGGCCTCCGGCGCACCGATCGACGAACAAGGCCTGGCCCCGAGTGCCAAGGAAGCCTTGCAAGTGCAGCAATGGGAAAACCTGTTCAACCAGCCCGGGGCCCGGGAAAGCCTGGTGGCGCGCTGGTTGTTCGAGCACCTGTTCCTTGCCCACATCTACTTTGAAGGCGGCGAACCGGGGCATTTCTTCCAGTGGGTACGCTCGCGCACCCCGAGCGGGCAGCCGATCGACCTGATCAACACCCGCCGCCCCAACGACGACCCGGGCACCCAGGTGTACTACCGCCTGTGGCCGGTGCAGGGGGTGATCGTGCACAAGACTCACATCACCTATCCGTTCAGCGCCGAGAAGATGGCCCGGATCAAGTCGCTGTTCTATACCGATGACTGGCAGGTGCAAGCCTTGCCGGGCTACGGGCCGGGCCGGCGCGCAAACCCGTTCGAGACCTTCGAGGCGATTCCGGCCAAGGCGCGCTACCAGTTCATGCTGGATAACGCCGAATACTTCGTGCGCACCTTTATTCGCGGGCCGGTATGCCGGGGCCAGATCGCGACAGACGTGATCCGCGACAACTTCTGGACCCTGTTCCAGGACCCCGACCACGACCTGTATATCACCGATGCCCGCTACCGCGGCCAGGCCACGCCGTTGCTGGCGATGCCGGGGCAGATTGACGATGTGGGCAGCGTGCTCAGCCTCTGGCTCAAATACCGCGACAAGCGCAACGAGTACGAGGCGTTGCGCCGGGACAGTTATGCCGACCTGCCGCCGCCGAGCTGGTCGAGCCTGTGGGCGGGCAACGACAACGCCTTGTTGAGCATCTTCCGTCACTTCGACAGCGCCTCGGTGACCAAGGGCTTGATTGGTGAAGTGCCGCAAACCCTGTGGCTGTTCGACTATCCGCTGCTGGAGCGCACCTACTACCAGTTGGCGGTGAATTTCGACGTGTTCGGCAACGTTTCCCATCAGGCCCAGACGCGCCTGTATTTCGACCTGATCCGCAACGGTGCCGAGCAGAACTTCCTGCGCCTGATGCCGGCGGACTCGCGGGATGACTTCCTTGACGATTGGTACCAGAACAGCGGCAAGGTCAAGCTGTGGCTGGACTATGAAGCCATCGACGATGACAAGCCCACGGGCCTCAAGCTCGATGAAAAGGACCCCAAGCGCGACTTCGCCAACCAGTTGCTGGCCCGCTACGGCGACCTGAACGCCAGCCCGGACCCGATCAACCGTTGCGTCAGCGCCTATTGCTCGCGTCCGGGCATTGACCCTGCGTTGCAGGACGCCGAACAGGCCCTGAGCCGCCTGACCAACCGCCCGGCGGCGGGGCTCAAGGTGATCGACCTGTTGCCGGAAGCGACCATGCTGCGCATCGAGACCCGCAGCGGCAAACGTGAGATGTACAGCCTGTTGCGCAACCGCGCCCACAGCAACGTGGCCTTTATGCTCGGTGAGGCTTATCGCTATCAGCCGGGCCTGGACACCGTGACCATTTATCCCGGCGTGCTGAGCAGCTACCCGAACTTCATGTTCAACATTCCGGCGCAGCAAGTGCCGGAGTTTGTCGCGGCCATGGAGAATGCCAAGGACGCCAATCGCTTCGAGAAGATTGTCGACCGTTGGGGCATTCGCCGCAGCCATCCGCAGTTCTGGCAGTACTTCCACGACCTGTCGCAGTACATCCGCGAAACCACGCCGGTGGAAGAGGGCGTGCTGGACATGAACCGCTACGAGAATCTTTGATCGACCTTTGACCGTCGACGGCTGTCCCAAGCCATAGGCACCTGAATAACCGGTGTCGAGTGTTGGGAGAGTGGGTCGACGATGTTGATTTCAGTACAGGCACTGCGCGCCCTGGCGGCCTGGACCGTGGTAGGTCATCACTTCATGCAGATTTTCTTTGGCTTTAAGGCCGATTCGGCGCTGGGCCACCTGTTTGTCGACAAAGGTGCGGCGGGCGTGGATGTGTTTTTTGTGATCAGCGGCCTGGTGATCTTCCTCTCCACCGAGAACAAACAGCTGCCGCCCTGGCGATTCCTGCTGTATCGCCTGCTGCGAATCGTCCCGGCCTACTGGTTCTACACGCTGTTGATGGCGCTGCTGGTGGTGTTTGCGCGGCCGGTGTTGCCGGACCAGAGCGTCGATGCGGCCCATGTGTTGATGTCCTTGCTGTTCATACCTTCGGAAAATCCCGGTGGTTATGGGGTGTACCCGACCTTGAACGTCGGCTGGACCCTGAACTACGAGATGCTCTTCTACGTGCTGTTTGCGTGGGCGTTGCTGTTTCGCCGGCAGTGGCGGGTGCTGGTGGTGGGCGCGTTGTTGTTCGCGGTGTGCCAGGCGTGGACTTCTTTCGGCTGGATCAGCGAATTCTATCGTTCGGACATTGTGTATGAGTTCCTGCTGGGGATAGGCATCGGCATGCTTTACCGCAAGGGCTGGATTCGCCCCGGGCTGTGGCTTCCATTGCTGGGGATTGCGGGGGCATTGCTGGCGATCTATCACTGGCCGGCATCGCCGCGGGCCCTGACCTGGGGCTTGCCGAGTGCGGTGCTGGTGGTGGCCTGTATCTCGATGGAACGCTATTTCGAGCGCAGCCGACTGCTCAAGGTGATGGGGGATTGTTCCTACTCGGTCTATCTGATGCACGTGCTGGTGTTGTCCGCCGGCGGTTTTGTCGCCCAGCGTTATGGGGTGAATGCCTACGTGATGCTCGGCGTGTGCGTGGTGCTGATCGCCCTTGGGTCGCTGGCCAGCTATCACTGGCTGGAAAAGGGCAGCTATCGTCGGCTCAAAGGCTGGTTCGATGGCGACGAACGGTTGGTGCTTTCCCGACAAAAATACTAGGACTTTGTACCTCGGTAATAATTTGGCGTAAACTGCCGGCAAGCCTGCGAGGAGTTTCCATGACCGCCATAACCATTACCGACGCCGCCCACGATTACCTGGCTGATCTGCTGTCGAAGCAGAACACCCCGGGCATTGGCATCCGCGTCTTTATCACCCAGCCCGGCACCCAGTACGCTGAGACGTGCATTGCCTACTGCAAGCCGGGAGAAGAAAAACCTGAAGATACGGCGTTGGGGCTGAAAAGCTTCACCGCGTATATCGATGCGTTCAGTGAAGCGTTCCTTGACGATGCGGTGGTTGATTACGCCACGGATCGCATGGGCGGCCAACTGACCATCAAGGCGCCGAACGCCAAGGTGCCGAATGTTAATGCGGATAGCCCGATTAACGAGCGCATCAACTATTACCTGCAGACCGAGATTAACCCTGGGTTGGCCAGCCACGGTGGTCAGGTGAGTCTGATTGACGTGGTTGATGATGGTATTGCTGTGTTGAAGTTTGGTGGCGGTTGCCAGGGCTGCGGCCAGGCGGACGTGACCTTGCGTGAGGGTATTGAGCGTACGCTGCTTGAGCGGGTTCCGGAGCTCAAGGGTGTGCGGGATGTGACTGACCATACGCAGAAAGAAAACGCCTACTACTAAGGGTGTTCGCTGCGGATGTGAAAAACGGCGCCCCGTGAGCGTCGTTTTTTTATGGTTTGGATTCAGGGGGTTGCGTTAGGGTTGTGAGGTTTTAGGTTAGGTATGTTGTGTACATATCCGTTATTTAGGTAACGGCGGCTTATGGTT
>NZ_JACARS010000095.1:0-35820 GCF_013386485.1 Pseudomonas sp. P7758
TGTGGCATAGCGCCGCTCCCCGTTGATGCAAATCAAGATGGCTTCCCCACCCAGCCCCTAGACTCGGCCCACTAGCCTATCCGGGGGAACGCCCGCATGCTCGACGCCATTCGTTGGGACACTGATCTGATTCACCGCTACGACCTGGCGGGGCCACGCTATACCTCGTACCCCACCGCCGTACAATTCGACAGCCAGGTCGGCACCTTCGACCTGCTCCACGCCCTGCGCGACAGCCGCAAGGCCGTACGGCCCCTGTCGCTGTATGTGCATGTGCCGTTTTGCGCCAACATTTGCTACTACTGCGCCTGCAACAAGGTCATCACCAAGGATCGCGGCCGGGCTCACGCCTATCTGCAACGCCTGGAGCAGGAAATCCAGTTGGTGGCGTGCCACCTCGACCCCAAACAGCCGGTGGAGCAGCTGCACTTCGGCGGCGGCACCCCGACCTTTCTCAGCCATGACGAGCTGCGTCAGGTCATGGGCCGCCTGCGCCAGCACTTCAACCTGCTGGACGATGACTCCGGCGACTACGGGATTGAAATCGACCCGCGGGAAGCCGACTGGGCGACCATGGGCCTGCTGCGTGAACTGGGGTTCAACCGCGTCAGTATCGGCGTGCAGGACCTGGACCCCGAAGTGCAGCGTGCGGTGAACCGCCTGCAAAGCCTGGAAGAAACCCGCGCAGTGATCGACGCAGCACGCACCCTGCAGTTTCGTTCGATCAATATCGACCTGATCTACGGTTTGCCCAAGCAGACACCGCTGAATTTCGCACGCACCGTGGAAGAAGTCATCAGCCTGCAACCGGACCGCCTCTCGGTGTTCAACTACGCACACCTGCCGGAACGGTTCATGCCCCAGCGACGGATCAACACCGACGACCTGCCCTCCCCGGCGGAAAAACTGCTGATGCTGCAAACCACCATCGAGCAGTTGACCCAGGCGGGCTACCGCTACATCGGCATGGACCACTTTGCCCTGCCGGACGACGAATTGGCCGTCGCCCAGGAAGAAGGCACGCTGCAACGCAACTTCCAGGGCTACACCACCCACGGGCATTGCGATTTGATCGGGCTTGGGGTGTCGGCGATCAGCCAGATCGGCGACCTGTACTGCCAGAACAGCAGCGACCTGAACCACTACCAGAACGCCCTCGCCGGCGCGCAACTGGCCACCAGCCGTGGGTTGTTATGCACCACGGATGACCGGTTGCGACGGGAAGTGATCCAGCAGCTGATCTGCACGTTCAGCCTGAATTTCGAGAAGATCGAACAGGCCTTCAACATCGATTTTCGCGGCTATTTCGACGAGCTCTGGCCGCAACTGGAGGCGATGACCGAGGACGGACTGATCGAACTCGACCCACAGGGCATCCGCGTATTGCCGGCGGGGCGCCTGCTGGTACGCTCGGTGTGCATGGTGTTCGATGCCTATCTGGAGCACCAGAATCGGCAACGATTTTCGCGGGTAATCTGAACCTGTCCTACTTCGCCAGCAGGGCCATCGCTTCCAGCTGCGACTCGGGAGACTCGTCCTTCAAGGCCTTGGTCAACTGCGATTGGGCCGTCATCAAGCCGGCCTGCAATGTCGCGATATCACTCTGCAAGGCGGCCACTCTGGCCTGCCTTGCCTGCGGGGTCTTTGAGGCGTCGGACATGGCAGCTGAGAGCTGAGCCATCTTCTCGGCGAGCTGTTTTCTCATCTCGCGAATCATTTTCAACAGCTGCTTGATGTTGTCTTTCAGGTTGCTGTCGTCAATGTCCTTGTTGGAGTTGGTGCTGGCCTTGGAGGCTTTCAGCCCCGCCCCCGAGATATCCACCACCAGTCCTTGGGGCTTGGTGTCAGTGGTCCGATCGGTCGAAGACGCTTGGTCTTTATCGTCTGCAGCGGGGTCTTTTTTCGCATCAGGCACGGTTAGCGAAGAAACAATGGCAGGGTTGGTTGCGCCAATGGAAAGCATGATCTGAGCCTCCAGCTCTAGGAGTGACAATCTTGTATCGACCTCGATACAAAATTCTTTATACCGCTGCTGCTTTTTTGTACACGCTGGCCTGATTGCCCCCCGGTGCGTTACCCTTACGTCTTATGTGTGTTTTCCCACAAGGATTTAAGAAATGTCCGAGCCAGTTAAACTGCGCGCTCATAGCCAGGCTCATTGCAAGGATTGCAGCCTGGCCCCCCTGTGCCTGCCACTTTCGTTGAATCTGGAAGACATGGAAGCGCTGGACGAGATCGTTAAACGCGGTCGCCCACTGAAAAAAGGCGAGTTCCTGTTTCGCCAGGGCGACAAGTTTGACTCCGTTTATGCAGTACGTTCTGGCGCGCTGAAAACCTTCAGCCTGAGCGATGGCGGCGAAGAACAGATCACCGGCTTCCACCTGCCGAGCGAACTGGTCGGACTGTCGGGCATGGACACTGAGATTCACCCCGTGTCGGCCCAGGCCCTGGAAACCACATCGGTGTGTGAAATCCCGTTCGAACGCCTGGATGAACTGGCCCTGCAGCTGCCGCAATTGCGTCGCCAGTTGATGCGCGTGATGAGCCGGGAAATCCGCGACGACCAACAGATGATGCTGTTGTTGTCGAAGAAAACCGCCGACGAGCGTATTGCCACTTTCCTGGTCAACCTTTCCGCACGTTTCCGCGCGCGGGGTTTCTCGGCCAACCAGTTCCGCCTGAGCATGTCGCGCAACGAAATCGGCAACTACCTGGGCCTGGCGGTGGAAACCGTGTCCCGGGTATTCACCCGCTTCCAGCAGAACGAGTTGATTGCGGCCGAAGGCAAGGAAGTGCATATCCTCGACCCGATCCAGCTCTGCGCATTGGCTGGCGGTTCGCTCGACGGTTGATCCAGACGCTTGCGGCCGAGCCAATCGGCTGGGCCGCAGGTATACTTCGAGTCCGCTTTCCTCCCCAGGACTCCTCGACGATGGTCTTCGATTCGTTCGACATCAAATCCCTGATTCGCCCAGTCATCGACTTCCCCAAGCCTGGGGTGATCTTTCGCGATATCACGCCGCTGTTCCAGTCGCCCAAGGCCTTGCGCCTGGTGGCCGACACCTTCGTACACCGCTACGTCGAAGCCGACTTCACCCACATCGGCGCGATGGATGCCCGGGGCTTCTTGATCGGTTCGATCATTGCCTATCAGTTGAACAAACCGCTGATCCTGTTCCGCAAGCAAGGCAAATTGCCGGCTGACGTGCTGGCCGAGAGTTACCAGACCGAATACGGCGAAGCCTTCCTGGAAGTGCACGCCGACAGCCTGTGTGAAGGTGATTCGGTGCTGATGTTCGATGACCTGATCGCCACCGGCGGCACGCTGATCGCAGCGGCCAACCTGGCCCGGCGCATGGGCGCACGGATTTTCGAAGCGGCGGCGATCATTGACCTGCCGGAGCTGGGTGGGTCCCAGCGCCTGGAAGACATGGGCATTGCGACGTTCTGCCTGACGCAGTTTGCACTGACAGACCAATAACCCGGGATTCGTGTGGCGAGTGAGCTTGTGTGGCAGGGAGCTTGCTCCCGCTGGAGTGCGCAGCGCTCCCAAAGATCTTGGGGCCGCTACGCAGCCCAGCGGGAGCAAGCTCCCTCGCCACAGCCCCCTCGCCACAAAAGCGCTTTCTACAAGCCCATCTGCTTGCTGATGATTTCGTTCATCACTTCCCGAGTCCCGCCACCGATGGACAGGATGCGGTTGTCGCGATACAGCCGCTCCACCAGGTTGCCGCGCATGTAGCCCTGGCCGCCGAGGATCTGCACGGCATCAAAGGTCACGCGGTCGGCGGTGTCGGTGGCGAGGTTCTTGGCCATCGAGATCTCCTTGATCACACTCTTGCCCGCGGCCATCTTGGCGGCCTGGCGGTAGGTGAATTCCCGCGAGACCTCCACCGCCGTGGCCATTTCCGCCAGGCGATGCTTGAGCACCTGGAACTTGCCGATGGGTTTGCCGAAGGCCTCGCGCTGGGCCGCCCACTTCAGGCTTTCCTCCAGGGCCATCTGCGCAGTCATATTGGCCATCAGGGCCAGGGCCAGGCGCTCGCTCTGGAAGTTGCCCATGATGCAGGCGAAACCCATGTTCTCGGCGCCGATCAGATTGCCTACCGGTACGCGGCAATCATCGAAGAATAATTCGGCAGTGTCCGACGCCCACCAGCCCATTTTCTTCAGCGGTGTACCGGTGGTGAAACCAGGCGTGCCCTTTTCGATCAACAACAGGCTGATGCCGGCAAAGCCCGGCCCACCGGTACGCACGGCGACGGTGTAGAAGTCGGCACGCTGGCCGCTGGTGATAAAGGTTTTGCTGCCGCTGACCCGGTAATGGTCGCCGTCGCGCACGGCACGGGTCTGCAGGCTGGCGACATCGGATCCGCCACCGGGCTCGGTGACGGCCAGGGCGGCGATCTTCTCGCCGGATAACACCTGCGGCGCCACACGATCGCGCACCTCGGGCCGGGCCCATTTGACGATGGGCGGCAAGCCGATATCCAGCGAGCCCAACCCTGCCACTACCCCGCCGGAGCCGCAGCGCATCAATTCTTCGCTGGCGGCGACCTTGGCGAACAGGTCACCTTCGTGGCTGCCTCCAAGGGCTTCGGGGTAACCGATGCCCAGGATCCCCGCCGCGCCGGCCTTGAGGTACAGCTCCCGGGGGAAGCTTTCCGCTTCCTCCCACTGCTCGATGCCCGGCAACATCTCGCGCTCGACGAAACGACGCACGCTGTCGCGGACCAATTGGTGGCTGGGGTCGAAGTATTCCTGATAGGCAGACATCGGCAAGCTCCACGGGACGGTAGAGCGAACTTACCAAGCGCTTGCTTGGTTATCAAGCAAGAGGAAAGACTCGTGAACGCCACAAAACAAATGTGGGAGCGGGCTTGCTCGCGAATGCGGTGTATCAGTCGCCAGATGCATTGACTGAACCACCGCATTCGCGAGCAAGCCCGCTCCCACATTTTGTCCTGCGGTGTTTGTTACAGGGCGATCGGCTTACGCCCGGCAAACGAATGCGCCAGGGTCCCGCCATCCACCAGTTCCAGCTCGCCACCCAGCGGCACGCCGTGGGCGATGCGCGAGGTAATCAGGCCTTTGTTGGTCAGCAACTGGGCGATGTAATGGGCCGTCGCTTCGCCTTCCACCGTAGGGTTGGTGGCCAGGATCACCTCGACGAACGTGCCCTGCTCCTCGATCCGCGTCACCAGTTGCGGAATACCAATCGCCTCCGGCCCCAGCCCGTCCAGCGGCGACAGGTGGCCCTTGAGCACAAAGTAGCGCCCGCGGTAACCGGTCTGCTCCACCGCGTAGACATCCATCGGCCCTTCGACCACGCACAGCAGCGTGTCGTCGCGACGCGGGTCGGCGCATTGCGGGCACAGCTCTTCCTCGGTCAGGGTGCGGCACTGGCGGCAGTGGCCAACCCCTTCCATCGCCTGGCTCAGGGCCTGGGCCAGTCGGGAGCCGCCGCTGCGATCACGCTCCAGCAGTTGCAGCGCCATGCGCTGGGCGGTTTTCTGACCCACACCCGGCAAAGTGCGCAGGGCGTCGATCAGTTGACGAATCAGGGGGCTGAAGCTCATGGGGAAAGGTCCGACAAAACAACGAGACGCGGTTTATACCCGCGCCTCGGATTAGCGTCAAATGCTCAATCTTGTGCGACCCGCACCACCAACTTGCCGAAGTTGCGCCCCTCCAGCAAACCGATAAAGGCTTCAGGTGCCTGCTCCAGGCCTTCCACCACGTCCTCGCGGAACTTGATCTTGCCGTCCCGCACCCACGGCGCCATGGCACTGAGGAATTCCGGTTGGCGGTCGCCATAGTCGTCGAACACGATAAAGCCCTGGATCCGCACACGCTTGGTCAGCAAGGTACGTTGCAACGCCGGCAGCCGGTCGGGACCGCTGGGCGCTTCGTGGGCGTTATAGCCGGCGATCAGGCCACACAAGGGAATGCGCGCCTTGGCATTCAGCAGCGGCACGACCGCGTCGAATACCTTGCCGCCGACGTTTTCGAAGTAGATATCGATGCCCTTGGGGCAGGCCTGGGCAAGCTCCTCGGCAAAGTTGTCGCTCTTGTGATCGACACAGGCATCAAAGCCCAGCTCGTCCACCACATAGCGGCACTTGTCGGCGCCACCCGCCACACCGACCACCCGCAGCCCCTTGATCTTCGCCACCTGGCCCACCACCGAGCCCACCGCACCGGAAGCGGCCGCCACCACCAGGGTTTCCCCGGACTTGGGCTGGCCGATATCGGTGAGGCCCATATAGGCGGTCATGCCGGGCATACCCAGCACACCCAGGGCCATGGACGGGCTGGCCAGTCCCTTCGGTACCGGGATCAGGTTGCGCCCATCGGAGATGCTGTGGCTCTGCCAGCCGGTGGAACCGACCACCAAGTCACCCACCTCGAACTTCGGATTGCGGGACTGTTCGATGCGGCTGACAGCGCCACCGGTCATCACTTCGTCGATTTCTACCGGTGCGGCGTAGGACGGCGCATCACTCATGCGCCCGCGCATGTAGGGATCCAGGGACAGGTAAAGGGTCTTCAGCAAAACCTGGCCGTCGGCCAGTTCCGGCAGCGCGACGCGCTCCAGGCGAAAGTTTTCCGGCACCGGTGCGCCGTGGGGGCGTGAGACCAGCACAATGCGCTGGTTGAGGGTCAATGCTTCGGACATCAGCGAGGCTCCTTCTATCGGTGATTGAATTCAACGGTATAGGGTGCAGACCCCAACACAGGGTCCAGGGTTCGACAAAACTCTCGCAGTAGCCGTTGTCGAGCGCCAGCGAGGCTACGTTAGCCGCACCGCTGCTTTCATGCCAGACGTGGGACCGAGTCGCTGCCGACGCAGCCTCGCTGGCGCTCGACAGCTGCTACGGGTATGGAAAATAGCCGGCCAAAAAAATGCCAGGCGCGGGGCCTGGCATTTTCGGTGCTGCTTGCCGATCAGAACGGCAGCTTCATACCCGGTGGCAGTTGCATGCCAGCGGTCACGCCAGACATCTTGTCCTGGCTGTTGGCTTCGATCTTGCGCACGGCGTCGTTGACGGCCGCGGCAAACAGCGCCTCGAGCATTTCCAGGTCGTCTTCGCCGACGCCCGGCAATACGCTTGGGTCGATGCTCACGCGCTTGATGTCGTGACGACCGGTCATCACCACGCTGACCATATCGCCACCGGCTTTACCGGTGACTTCGGCGTTGGCCAGTTCTTCCTGCATCTTGGCCATCTTTTCCTGCATCTGCTGCGCCTGCTTCATCAGGCCGGCCATGCCACCTTTCATCATGGGAATCACCTCAAAAGTACGTGGATCAATTATTGGCCCCGGGTTATGACGCTTGGGGTACCGGGGCTTCTACAGGTTCAATAGTATCGTGCCGCACCACCGCGCCAAACTGCTGCATCATCTGCTGGATGAGCGGATCACCGTGGATCGACTCTTCAGCCTCACGCTGGCGGTTGACCCGGCGACGGGACGCCGCCTGGGCCGGGGTTTCCTGCTCGGGCTTGATCAGCTCGATGCTGATGGTCAGCGTGCGCCCGTGGAACTGGTTCAGGGCATCGTTGAGCCGGCGCTGCTGGGTCGCGTTGAACAGGGCGCTGTGGGCCGGGTCCAGGTGCAGCAGCCAGTGGTCGCCATCAACGGCAATCAGGGTGCAGTTGGCGGCGATGCTGCCGGTCATGCCGGAGATCGGCAGTTTCGGGAACAGCTCCAGCCATTGCAACGCCAGGCCGGTGGCCGGCATCGCGGCAGGTTCGGGTTCAGGCTCCGGGGCAGGCTCGGCGGTATGTTCGCTGGCCAGGTCGTCCAGGTAGCTGTAGGCCGAATCCATGTCCGGCTCGATGTAATCTTCGTCCAGCGGCGGCTCGTCGTCGAGGTCGGTGCCCGGGGTGGCGGCGTCCACTTGCGCAACGGTCGGCTCCGGCACCGGGGCCGAAACCCACTCGGGGGCGTCCGGCACCACGCTGTCCGGGGTCGGCGCGGGCATGGGTGTCAGTTCAGGCTGCTCGCTGGTGGTTTCCAGCACCGGCTCGACGGCAGGCTGCAGCTCGACCTCGACCTCGGCCTCTACCGGGTCGTTCCACGGCAGATCGACTTCAGGCACGGGCGCAGGCTCAACCACCGGCTCCGGCACCACCACAGGCGCCACGGGCTCGGCGACAACCGGGGCGGCGGCCTGTGCAACCGACGCAGGCGGCGCAACCACTGGCGCGACAACAGCCGGGCCAGCCACTGGTTTGGCGGAATCAACTGTGGCCTGGCTGATCCCCACTGGCTTTAGCGGCTGTCTCGGCGCATCCGCCGTGTCGGCGGGCCTGAAGGCCAGCATCCGCAGCAGGACCATTTCGAAGCCGCCCCGCGGATCGGGTGCCAACGGCAGGTCACGTCGCCCAATCAGGCCCATCTGGTAGTAGAACTGTACGTCTTCGGCCGGCAACGCCTGGGCCAGGGCCAACACGCGGTCGCGGTCGCCGTGGCCGTTGTCGACACCTTCGGGCAGGGCCTGGGCGATGGCGACGCGGTGCAGCACATTGAGGATTTCCGACAGCACGCCATTCCAGTCCGGGCCTTGCTCGGACAGGTGGCGCACGGCTTCGAGCAACGCCTTGGCGTCGCCTTCGATCAGCGCGTGCAGCACGTCGAACACCTGGCCGTGGTCCAGGGTGCCGAGCATCGCCCGCACGTCGGCGGCCAGCACCTTGCCTTCACCGAAGGCGATGGCCTGGTCGGTAAGGCTCATGGCGTCACGCATCGAGCCGTCGGCGGCACGACCCAGCAACCACAGGGCGTCGTCTTCGAACGGTACGTTCTCGACACCCAGCACGTGGGTCAAATGCTCGACCACACGCTCCGGGGTCATGTTTTTCAGGGAGAACTGCAGGCACCGCGACAAAATCGTTGCAGGAAGTTTCTGCGGGTCGGTGGTGGCCAGGATGAATTTGACGTAGGGCGGCGGCTCTTCCAGGGTCTTCAACAAGGCGTTGAAGGAGTGGCTGGACAGCATGTGCACTTCGTCGATCAGATAGACCTTGAAGCGGCCACGGCTCGGTGCGTACTGCACGTTGTCGAGCAGCTCGCGGGTGTCTTCGACCTTGGTGCGGCTCGCGGCGTCGATCTCGATCAGGTCGACAAAACGCCCTTCGTCGATTTCCCGGCACACCGAGCAGGTACCACACGGCGTCGAGGTGATGCCGGTTTCACAGTTCAGGCACTTGGCGATGATACGGGCAATGGTGGTCTTGCCCACCCCGCGGGTACCGGTGAACAGGTAGGCGTGGTGCAGCCGCTGGCTGTCCAAGGCATTGATCAGAGCCTTGAGCACATGGGTCTGGCCGACCATTTCGCGGAACGAGCGCGGACGCCATTTACGTGCAAGAACCTGATAACTCATCGAAAACCGTCGCAACTGGGAAGCGGAAGCGGGTAATGCTAGCGGAGCAAGGGGGAAATTGCATCCGGCACGCTCGTCTAATCTGACTAAGCTGGTCTGACCAAGCCTGTAAAAGGCTGAACCCGGAGAATTTATGCGCGCAGTCCTGGGCGCCTTGTGGATGATTGCCACGGTCAGCCTGGCGGCACCCGCACCTCTGCGATTCTCCATTTCCGACAGCTGGACCATGCCCATGGTGCAACTTGACCAGGGCCAGCCCACCCAGGGGATTTTGTATGACCTGATGTTGAGCCTGGCCACCCAGGTCGGCCGTCCTGCGAAATTCCATGTGCTGCCGCGTGCGCGTATCGACACCGCCATGGAGCGCGGGGATGTGGACGTGCGCTGCTACGTGACACCGGCGTGGCTGAACAACCTGTCGGGGGACTACACCTGGAGCATCCCGCTGCTGGTCCAGCGCAATGTGCTGGCCGCCGGGCGCGTGCCCTCAACGTCGGTGGCACTGGACAGCCTTGCGCCGCAACACATCGGCACGGTACTCGGCTACAGCTACCCGACCCTGGAGGCGCGCTTCGCCAGCGGCCAGTTCAGCCGCGACGACAGCCGCAGTGAAGAGCAAGTGCTGCAAAAACTGGTGGCCGGACGCTTCAACTATGCAGTGATCAACGAATGGATCCTTGACCGCTTCAATCAGCAATTACCGCCCACACAGCGCCTGCATACGGTGGCCGTGATCGAGGAGCAACGCCTGGGCTGCTATGTGCGCAACGACCCGCAGGTGCCGGGGCAGCAGATCCTGCGCACGTTGCTGCGGATGAAAATGTCCGGGGAGATTGATGAAATCATCCAGCTGTATATCGGGAACAGCGCCCCCGCCCCTTAAGATCACCTGATTGTCCTTGTGGCCAGGGAGCTCCCTCGCCACAGCAAGCTCCCTCGCCACAATAAACATCACTCAAGCTTTTGCCACTGCGGCGGCGGTGCAAATCCCTCGACCCAACCCGGCACGTCGTCCGCAGGCATCGGCCGGGCGATGAAATAGCCTTGGGCCACTTCGCAGCCCATGCGCATCAACAACTGGCCGTGCTCCAGGGTTTCCAGGCCTTCGGCAATCACTTCGCGGCCAAACGCACGGGCCAGGCCGATCACGGCCTTGGTCAGCGCCAGGTCGTCCTTGTCGTGCAGGATGTCGCGCACGAACGACTTGTCGATCTTGATGGTCTGGGTCGGCAGGCGCTTGAGGTAGCTCAGGGAGGAATAGCCGGTGCCAAAATCATCCAGGGAGAACTGCACGCCCAAGGCCTGGCAGGCCTCCAGGTGCTGGGTGACACGCTGGATATTGTCGATGGCCACCGACTCGGCGATCTCCAGGTCCAGCCGGTGCGGCTCCACCTGCGGGTATTGCGCCAGCAAGTCTTGCAGGCGCTCGACAAAATCCTCGCGCTGGAAGTGCCGCGCCGCGATGTTCACGCTCACCGACCACCAATGCCCATGCACCTGCCAGCGATGCATCTGGCCCAACACCTGGGCGATCACCCATTCGCCGATATCGACAATCAGGTCGGTCTGCTCGATCAGTGGCAGGAAATCCCCCGGCTTCACCAGGCCACGCTCGGGGTGCTGCCAGCGTAACAATGCTTCGAACCCCACCACCGTGCCGCAGCGCAAGTTGACCTTGGGCTGGTAATGCAGGCACAACTGGCCCGCCGCCAGGGCCTGGCGGATCTGCTCCACGGTCTGGTGGCTGGCCTTGACCTCCTGTTCCAGGGATACATCAAACAACTGGTAGCGGTTGCGCCCGCTCTGCTTGGCCACATACATCGCCTGGTCGGCATGGCGCAGCAAGGTGTCGGCGTCCTCGTCGTCCAGGGGGAACAGCGTGACGCCGATGCTGGCGAACACATTCAGCTCCGCCCCCTGGATCGAGTACGGCTCGGAAATCGCCTTGAGGATGCGCAGCAAGGCGCCGTTCAGCTCGTCGATATCGCGCACATAACGCAGGATCAGTACAAATTCGTCACCGGCGAGCCGGGCGACCACGTCCTCGCCGCGGATGATCTCCCGCAACCGAGTGGCCACTTCCACCAACAACAGATCCCCACAGGCATGCCCATACCCGTCGTTGACCGCCTTGAAGCCGTCCAGGTCGAGCATGCACAACGCCAACGGGATGTCTTCGCTGCGGGAGAACTCCAGGGACTGGTTAAGCAACTCCGACAGATAGGCGCGGTTCGGCAAGCCGGTCAGCACATCGTGGCCGACCCGCCATTGCAGGGTGTGCAACAGCTGGCGCTTTTCGCTGACATCAAAGCGGATCGACACGTACTTCTGCACGCGCCCGGTCTTCTCATCGAGCAGCGGCACCATGGTGCTGTCCACCCAATACAACGTCCCATCCTTGGCCCGGTTGCAGATTTCCCCACGCCACACCCGGCCTTCGCTGATGGCTTGCCACATGCCCTGGAAGAACCCCGCAGGGTGCAGTCCCGAGCTCAGAATGCGGTGATTTTGCCCCAGCAACTCGTCACGCCCGTAGCCGGACATGCCGCAGAACTGGTCATTGACGTAAGTGATGCAGCCCGCCAGGTCAGTCTCGGAGAAAATGGCGGCTGCATCCACGGCCCTGCGGTATTTCTCGTCCATGAGTCAGGCTCACTGTGGCTAGCGGTTGAACCGCTCGACCAGGGCGCGCAACCCGGAAGAGATGCTTTCGAGTTCCCGGCCACGGGTGACTGCAGCGTTGGCATTGCCCGCTGTCTTTTGCACCGTGGCGGCAACGTTATTGATCTGCTGTGAAACTTCCTCGGCGACGTGGGATTGTTCCTGTGAGGCAGCAGCCATTTGCTGACTCATACCGGTAATACGCTCCACCGCGTGGCGAATGCCTTGCAGCGCCTGCTGCGCCTCAAGTACTTGCTGCACGCCCTGCTCGGCCTCGTGAATGCCCAGGCTCGCGATCTCGACCGCCTCATCGGCGCCCGCCCGCAGGTTCTGGATGATGCCCTGGATCTGCTGGGTCGACTCCCGCGTCTTGCCCGCCAGGGCGCGCACCTCGTCGGCCACCACGGCAAAGCCACGGCCCTGCTCGCCGGCGCGGGCCGCTTCAATGGCCGCGTTGAGGGCCAGCAGGTTGGTCTGGTCGGCGATTGCCTGGATCATGCTCGCGGCCACCTGGATTTGCTGGGTCTGCCCGGCCAGGTTGCCCACCGCCTGGTTGATCTGGGTGACGGTGCCGGCCAGCAGCTGGATCGCCTCGCGGGACGTGCCGGCCACCTGGCTGCCCTGCTCGGCGAGGGTGTTGGCGGTGTGAGCTTCGCTGGCGGTTTGCTGCACGTGCACCGCCACTTCGGCGATGGACGCAGCCATCTCGGTCATGGCGGCGGCGGTCATGTCGGTCTCGGCGCGCTGTTCCAGCAACGCCGATTCGGTGGTGCTCGACAACACGCTGGAATGGGCGGCTGCTTCGGCCATCTGGTTGGCCAGGTCGCTGAGGCGCGTCAGGGCGGTTTTAAGTCGCGCCTCTTCGCTGATCAGGATCATTTCGAGCTGCGCGGTCGGCCCCAGCGCGTCGCTGTAGGTCATGGCGCTGATGGGGTCGGAAAAGGTATTGGGCGTGTTCTGCACAATCTGCTTGAGCTGTAGCCCCAAGCGTTGATGCCCCCAGACGCCCAGGCCGAGAAACAGGCCGACAGTCAACGCCTGGGCCCACACACCCGGAACCCATTGGAAGGCGGCGACACTGGCAACGGCAGCGGCCAGTGGCAACGCCATGGCCCGGGATACAGACGCCACACGCCGCACCGGCGAGACCGCCGCACCACCGGCCTGCAACCGCGCGTACAGCGCTTCTGCGCGGCGCACCTGTTCGCGGGTGGGCTTGACCCGAACCGACTCGTAGCCCGTCAGCCGCCCGTCTTCGAGAATCGGCGTCACATAGGCGCTGACCCAATAATAGTTGCCGTTCTTGCAGCGGTTCTTCACCACGCCCATCCAGCTCTGCCCGGCCTTGAGGTAGCTCCACATCAGCTGGAACACGGCGGGCGGCATGTCCGGGTGGCGCACCAGGTTGTGGGTGCTGCCGATCAGCTCGGCCTGGGTAAAACCGCTCATGGCGGCAAACTCGGCGTTGCAGTAGGTAATATGGCTGTTGACGTCAGTTGCGGAAATTAGCCGTTGCTGCTCCCCAAAAGTCTGTTCAACAGCAGTGACCGGCAAATTGAGACGCACGTTAAAGCTCCATGGACAGCATTCGATCGCCCTCTCGACCACCGGGTAGGCAGGACAGGCGGATTCGTATTTCCAGTCGGGCTGCGCCGTCGATCGGCTGGTTGGCCGCAAAGGTACGCAAACCCACGATTTTGCACAGCAATTCATCATCCATTCAGTGATGATCAACTAGGCTTGAATTCGGGTATCCGGCACGTGAGGCGCAATGAAGCGTGGCACTGACGAGCGACATTTCAGTCCCTGCCAGGCGTCCGTTTTATGGGCACATTTATGAGAGTAAGGAGAGAGCAATGATTTCCTGTTTCATAAACCTGCCTTCTGAAACGAGACCACCAAATACTTGTCCTAGATGCCGATTCTACGAATTACATCACATTTTGCAAGAAAAGGTGATGGTACATGCGGTTGTCTAATTTTAAGATTTATCGTTAAGTTCTTGATTCTAAATGGGAATTGAGCGATGCACATTTCAAGTTTGGGTCCAGCCATCAGACGTTACCGCAAGGTCGCAGGGCTTACTCAGGCTGAACTAGGTGAAAAAACCGGTTTTGACCCTAAAACCATCAGCCGCTTCGAAACCGGCACCTATACACCCAGCGTCGAGGCACTGTTCTTGTTCGCAGAGGCGCTGGGAGTGAAGCTGAAAGTCTTTTTCGCAGACCTGGTCGACGAGGAGGAACAGCGCGCTTATCTGTTCGGTGTCATTCACAAAGCCACCCCGAAGGATCTGGGAAAGCTGATCGCAGCGGTAGACCAGGCCTTGTCCAAGCCTTAGAGCTCGCAACACACGTGCACGCAATAAAAAGAGCAGACAGCCAGATTGACTGTCTGCTCTTTGCTTGATGACTCCTGACATGAACTGACAGGACAGCCCCTTAGACTAGGGACTGAGCCGCGCCATTGCTGCGTCATTCCACGGAGTCATCATGAATAGCATTGCCCATTACTTTTTGTTGTACGTCGACAGCCCGGCCACCAGCGCCAACCTCTACAGCCGGCTGCTGGACAAGCCGCCGGTGGAGCTGGGGCCGACCTTTGCGCTGTTCATCCTCGACAACGGGGTGAAACTCGGCCTGTGGTCGCGCCATACCGTGGAGCCTGCGGCCCAAGCCTCGGTTGGCGGTAGCGAGGCGGGTTTCTGCGTCGCTGATATCGCAACGGTCGACGATTTGCACACACGCTGGGTGCAACTCGGGATGAGCATCATCCAGTCACCGGTCGAGGCGGACTTCGGCTACACCTTTGTCGCCCAGGACCCCGACGGTCACCGCCTGCGGGTGTTCACCGTGAACCCGTAACGGCTTGCGGCGCCAGCGCCCTTCGAGGCTGATGGCGCCGACACTGGCCAGCACGATCAGGCCACCCAGCACCACGCGCAGCGAAACCTGCTCGCCCAGCAGCGTGGCGGCCATCACCATCGCCACCGGCGGCACCAGGTACAACGCCACTGACGCGCGGCTGACCTCGACATGCCGCAACACATAGGCCCAGGCCAGGTACGCCAGGGCGCTGGGAAAGGCGCCGAGCAACAACACCGCCCAGTTGGCTTGGGTTGATGATTGCGACACCACCGCCGGCAAACCCGGCAAATACACACACAACAGCAAGGTGCCCGACCACACGGTGTAGCACACCGTGGTCAGCGGGCTGTAGCGCCGGGAATAGTGTTTCTGGATGGTGAAATAAAGGCTCCACGACAACGCCGCCAGCAGGATCATCAGTCCACGGGGATCAATCTGCCCCAGGCCATGCTCGCCCCAGATCACCACCAGCACCCCGCTCAAGCCCAGCAGCACGCAACCCCAGCGCCAGCCGGTAACTCGCTCCTTCAAGCCGAAAAACGCCACCAGCACCGTAAATAGCGGAACCGACTGCGCCAGCACACTGGAGGCAGCGGCCGTGACAAATTGCTGGCCGAAATTGATCGTCAGGTGATGCAGGAAAATCCCGAAGAAGCCCAGCACCAGCAACCACGGCAGGTCCCGCAGACGTGGCCGCTCGATCCTCATGACCAACGCGACGCCGGCCATCAATACCGAAGCAATCAGGAACCGTCCCAAGGCCAACTGGCCAGGGCTGTAGCTGTGCAAGGCCAGATGCACGCCAATCGGCGAATACGCCCAACAGAGGATGACGCTGGCAGTGACTAGCGTAAGCTTTACAGGTGACGGGGCTTTCATGAACGGCGTCCAGCAGTGGGAATGCCGCCAGTCTTGGCCCCGGCAAGGCGCAGGACAATTAACCGTTTCTGACTTCTGTAATCACTGGAACTGAGCGATGGAACTGGCCCAACTGAAAATGGTGAAAGCCGTGGCACAAACCGGCAGCGTGGCCCAGGCCGCCCTGCAACTGCACTGCGTGCCGTCCAACATCACCACACGCATCAAGCAACTGGAAAGCGAGTTGGGTACCCCGCTGTTCATTCGCGCCGGGCGCGGGTTGGCGATCAGTGCCGCAGGGGAAGTGTTTCTCGACTACTGCGAGCGCATCCTCGCGCTGGTGGAAGAGTCCAAGCGTGCCGTCGACAGCAACGCGATTCCCCGCGGCAAGCTGCGCATCGGCGCAGTGGAATCCAGCGCCAGTGGCCGCCTGCCGCCGCTGCTGGCCGAATACCATCGACGTTATCCACAAGTGGAGCTGGAACTGGTGACCGGTGCCTGGGCGCAGTTACTCGATGACCTGCAACATCACCGCATCGACGCCGCGCTGGTGGCCGCCGGCGGCAAACGCCCGAAGCTCGAACAAAGCGTGGTCTACAGCGAGCGCCTGGTGCTGATTACCAGCGCCTCCAGCGCACCCATCGAGGACGCCCGGGACCTGGCCGGCCGCACGCTGCTGGTGTGGCCGCCCGGCTGCCCGTATCGCGCAGCCCTGGAGAACTGGCTCAAGCCCCACGACATCAAGCCTGCCATCGCAAGTTATGCCAGTTGGGGCACGATCATTGGCTGCGTCAGCGCGGGGATTGGCGTGGCACTGGCGCCGGAAGGCATCCTGGCGCGCTACGAGCAGGCCAACCAATTGACGTCCTACCGCTTCGACGAATTGGCGGCGGTGGATAACCTGCTGTTCTGGCACAAGGACACCCAACGCCACCTGGCGCGGGATGCCTTTGCGGGGCTGTTGCGGGAGACTTTCGGCTAACCGGTTTTCGCCCCGCTACGCGCGGGCGCAGCAGCATCTTCAGCCTTTTGCGGGGACCAGCCTGGCGTACTGGTCCTGGCTGATCCAGCCCTTGGAAGAGCGGCCTTCGCCATTGATGAACTCGACCTGGGCCCAGCCATCCTTAAACGCCAGTACCGCGACCACATCGTCCTTGACCACGTAGGCACGATGGCTGGCCTTGGCGTCCGGGGTCTTCTGCAGGAAGGCCTTGTCGGACGAAACGGTCACCAGGCCAATCCATTTCTTGGCAGCGGTTTGGGTCAGGTCCAGGCCGGTGGCAATTTCCGGCATCAACACGTTGATGCAGCCGGGATGTTCGCGGCCCTTCTCCACGGTCAGCATCACACCGTCCGAGGAAGCCGCGACGGTACCCGGATAGGCCTCATCCAGCCATGTCGACACCGATGCCTTCGCACCGTCGACCTTGCCCTGCAGGAAGAACGTGCACGAGCGGGTCACGCCCTCGCCCATTTCCTCGGCATAAAACCCCTCCACCTGATGCTCGGGCGTCACGGCCAGCATCAGCCCTTCGTACTTGCCCGAGTGCAGCGTAGCGGCAAACGCCGGCGCACCAGCAGCAACACACACGAAAGAGGCAACCAGCAATCGGGACACGCAACGTTTGAACGGCATTCTATTTTTTCCCTTCAAGTGCTTCGTAGGCTTTTTTGATGCGTTGGTCATAGTCGCCATAATCCTTGCCGTTATAGTTCAGCGCCATGGCGGCGTAATCCTTGTTCTTCATGGCCTTGACCAGGGCCGGGCTCTGGCTGCAAAAACCGAGGAAGGCCTTTAGTTGATGCCCGGCATTAATCTTCATGGCCACCACAAATTCAAACACCGTTTTATAACCGCATGCCGTGAAGTTGGAGCCCATTATCTGAAACATGCCCCAGGAGGCCGACTTCAAGGCCGCTTCCTGATCCAGCGCAAAGGCGGTGGCCATGGTTTCCCAGGCCTTGGTCTGGTCCTTGTTATTGGCCTTCCACTGGGGCCCGGCCTTCTTCACGTAGGGGTACGACAACAGCGGGTGGGTCTGGTCGTATTTACTCTTGGTGTACTTGCGAAAATGGTGCCCTTCAAAGGCGATCACCGGCAACTTGGCCGGGCCGAACCCGGAGCGCCCGCCCGACTCCACCGTGGCAAAGGCCTTGATGATATTGACGGAAATGCCGTTACCCAACTGCGTGGCAGCGTTCTGGAAGTCCGTATCCGTCAGCGTCGTGCCGCCGTCGCACGTGGCCTGGAGCATCATCTGCCGGTTGCGCCGCTCGGCCTCGATCATTGCCCGCATGCGGTCCAGATAGTGGTCGACCGTGGCCTGGACCATGTCCGCGCCGGTGTTGCCGAACACATTGAGGAACGTCGGAATACGCAGGGTCGGGTTCGGCTTGACCGGCACCTTCACCGCTTCTTCGATCAGGCTATTGAAGGTGCGCCCGGTAGGGTCGATGACACCATCGGGATGCGCGTATTTGAGGTGGCGGAACTGATACTGGCTGATGCACTGCACCAACTGGCCGTCGCACTTGCCATTTTCCGCCAGGGGGAAACCCAACTTGGGAATGATCAAGTTGAATAAATACTGGATGCATTGAACATCGGTGGGCAAGTTGCGGGCTTTGCCCGGCGCACCGACGGAAGCGCTGATGAGAGTGGGCAACCCTTGCAGGCTTTTCATTACTGACATCCTTGTTAGTTGGAGTAGATGAGCCATAAAGCGCCATCACTTTAATATCATCCATGTGCCACTGACATATTTAGAAATATGTCGCTGGCGCAAACTAACAAGGCGAATTTGGCTTGTCCAGCGCAAGGTTTTAAGGATGTGAGCAATCCCTCACTGACGTCGTCCCTGGGAATAATTTTTAAACGGACTGGGCACTTTGCCACTACCTGAGCTACTGTCTGTTTCGCAGGATGCATTGTCGTCCTGACATCTAACAATGACGTCCAGGGACTGACATGAAATCGACCTTTATTGCCTGTGCCATCAGCGGATTGCTCTTCGTCTCGCCAAACACCCACGCAGAAGATTTTGCGGGCTACTTGCTCAAGGCGGTAACGCCAAAAGGTCCGCAATGGCAAACCAAAAACGATGACGAGATGGCATCAGCGTTCGCGAATGCCGGGGTAAAACGATACAAGTGGTCTGCCGACACCGGAAAAGACGAGATCACCCTGTTTGTGTTGCCGGGCCAGAATCAACCGCCAAGCGCGGCCCGTGATTCCGATACCCGGGCCGCCGAGAAGAACTGCAAAACACATATCAGCCAGACTGACATGGGAGATACCAGCACCCCGTATATGGGCTGGTCGGTGATCTGCACACAGGCGAACGGCAACGTCATGACCTTGAGGCATTTTGCCTATCAATTGGGGGGCGACACGTACAAGGTTTCCAGGACCTGGAGAGAAATGCCTTCAGAACAAACCGTTGCACAATGGAGCGCAACGCTCGCCAGCATCGCCGACCACATCAACAGCACTAAGCCGTGACACAGGAGGTGCCCATGCGTTGGCTAATCGTGGTATCGACTGTCCTGCTGCTGTTCGGCTGTGCATCCAAACCGCCTGTGGCGCCGCCTGACCTGTCCCGCCCGTCGATCGCCGAGACAAAGTCGGTGGTGTTTGCAGGGAAAACATACGTCCTGAAATACCAGGCCCGGGGCAACGTTCCGCTCTGGGAGTATTTCCTCGCACCAGAAAGCGTCAACGCCTGGAGCGAACTGGTGGATTTTCGCCTCGCGCCGCCCCAGACCATCGGCAACGAGCCCCGGGATCTTGCCAACCTGACCGCACAGGCCCACAAACAGGAATACCCCAACCTTCCGGTGGAGATGTTTTCAGACGAGAAAACCGATGCGATCTACGTGCTGCTGTTTTATCCGACCTCCACACGCAAGGACGGCAGCTTCTTTGAGTTCAATATCTTCAAATACTACAAGGACAACGGGACCGGCCAAATCATCAGCTTCCACTTTGCCAAGAACATCCCGTCCGACACGCCTGCCGCACGACAGGAGTTGCCCGGGCACATGGCGAGGTTGCGCGCAGAAGTGATTCCGGCCATGGGAGAGTTCCCGCTGTATCGTCAGTAACCCTGATGAGCGAACAGCAGAAATCGCTTCGCAGATGACGATTGTCAGCGAAGGGCTTCATAAAAGTATTTTTTGAATCAAGGAGGGTTGCGTTATGGAGGCAACCCCACCAGCCACACCCCGGCACACAATGTTCCCGCTGTGGCTGCTGCCTTCCGGCTCTGACCAGGTTCACGGGTAATCGTTGCGGGGGGACCGATGGGGTCACCATAACGATGCTCGCCTCTCGGCAAGCCGCGCCATTGTACCGATCTCATCGGAAGTTACAACCGTTGGCGTGGGATTAAAAATATCTGATGGTTCAAGTACTTGGCTGCAGGAGCAAGCTTGCTCCTACAAAAGCACGACCTCGTCCGCCCGACCGCCCTCTTGCTGGATCACCAGGTGAATGAAGTGCAGCTTGGCAATCACCGCCGGCGGCAGGACGAACGGATAGAAATCCGGCTGGCCCATGCTGCGGGACAGTTCGTTGAGCATACCGGCCAGTTCGATCCACGCATTGACGAATGACAGGAACGCCGTGCCGCCGGGATGCCCGGGGTCGTAGAGGGTGCTGAGGGGGAACGGCTGGTAATCCAGGTCCATCTCCCGGGCGCTCATGCCGAAGCCCAGCGCGGTGTCGACGGCGTCCATCATGTGCAGGTAATGCGCCCAGGTTTCCGCCCAGTCTTCCCACGGGTGCATGGTGGCGTAGGCGCTGACGCAGGTTTGCTGCCAGTCCGGGCGCGGGCCGTTCTGGTAGTGCTGCTCCAGGGCGTCGGCGTAGCTGGCGCGCTCGTCACCGAACAGCGTGCGGAACGGCTCCAGCCAATGGCTGTTGGCGATCAGGCGGTCCCAGTAGTAATGGCCGACCTCGTGACGGAAGTGACCGAGCAAGGTGCGGTAAGGCTCGCGCATCTGTATGCGAATTTTCTCACGGTGGGCGTCGTCGGCTTCCTTGATGTCGAGGGTGATCAGGCCATTGGCGTGGCCGGTGGTGGGCGCGTTGCCTTCCAGGTCGATGCCGACAAAATCGAAGGCCAGGCCGGTGTCTTCATCGACCGTCTTGGGAATCACCTGCAAGCCCAGGCTGATGAGTTGGGCCACCAGACGACGCTTGGCGGTTTCGACCTTGCGCCAGCGTTCGGGGTTTTCGGGGATCGACAGGTCGGGAATGGTGCGGTTCAGGCTGCAGGCCACGCACAAGACCTGGCCGTTGTCGGCGGGCAGCAGCCAGTTGCAGGCGGCCGGCGTGTCGAGGTTGGCGCAGCGGCGAAAGGCACCGGCTTCAGGGTCGGCGTCCAGCAGCCAGGTGTCGGCGTAAGGGCCGGGCTGCAGGGAGGACAGGCGACTCTGCTCCGGCTGATAGCCCAGCAGCGCCGAGCAGGCCAGGCACTGGCTGTTGCGAAAGAACAGCGATTGCCCACAGCGGCACTGCCAGACCTTGCTGTTGCGCGAGGTCTCGGCCATGAACGGTGCGGCGATGCGCGAACTGAGTTGTTCGAAGAAGCGGTACATGGCGATCTCTCCGGGAGGCTTGCCAATACTAGAGCATTGCCCGAGAGAGATCGTTCCCACGCTCTGCGTGGGAATGCATCCTGTGACGCTCCGCGTCGCACCTTTCAGAGCGGACGCAGAGCGTCCAGGGCGGCGTTCCCACGCAGAGCGTGGGAACGATCATCAGACTAGAGCATTGCCCGGGAGAGATCGTTCCCACGCTCCGCGTGGGAATGCATCCAGTGACGCTCCGCGTCGCACCTTTCAGAGCGGACGCAGAGCGTCCAGGGCGGCGTTCCCACGCAGAGCGTGGGAACGATCATCAGACTGTGATGTTGTGCTTGGCCAAAAATGCCACGAACGTCTCTTCATCCAGCACTTTCAAGCCCAGCTCAGTGGCCTTGGCCAGCTTCGAACCCGCGCCCGGCCCGGCGACCACGCAATGGGTTTTCGCCGACACCGAGCCCGCGACCTTGGCGCCCAGGCTTTCGAGTTTTTCCTTGGCAACATCGCGGCTCATCAGTTCCAGGGAGCCGGTGAGCACCCAGGTGTGACCGGCCTCGGGCAAGCCTTCGACGACTTTCTTCTCACTCTGCCAGTGCATGCCGAAGTCCTTGAGCTGTTGCTCGATGGCCAGCGCACGCCGGGCGTTTTCTTCAATATCGAAAAAGTCCCGGACGGCCTTGGCCTGCTTCTCCGGCAACGCCTGGCGCATGTCGAGCCAGTCGGCCTTGATCACGCCTTCGAGGGAGCCAAACTTGTCCGCCAGCTTCTGCGCGGCGCCCGGCCCTACGGACGGTACGTGCAGCTTGTCGAGCAAGCCGCCCAACGTGGTGCTGGCCGCAAACTCGGCGCTCAGGTCGCCCTGCTCCTGCAACTCCAGGCCGCACTCGTCCTTCGAGATCAGGGCGCCAATCACATCCTGGTTATGGCTGTCTTCAAAGAAGCTGTGAATCTCGTGGGCCACTTCCAGGCCAACGTCCGGCAAGTACGTCAGCACTTCCGGCAAGGCCTGCTGCACGCGCTCCAGGGATGCCAGCGAGCGCGCCAGCACCTTGGCCGTCTCCTCGCCCACATCGGGAATGCCCAGAGCGTAGATAAACCGTGCGAGGGTTGGCGTCTTGCTGTTTTCAATAGAGGCAATCAGCTTCTTGCTGGAAACGTCGGCAAAACCTTCCAGGTCGATGATCTGTTCGTACTTGAGCTTGTAGAGATCCGCCGGCGAGCCGATGAGTTTTTCGTCCACCAGTTGCTCGATGGTCTTGTCGCCCAGGCCATCGATGTCCATGGCCCGGCGCGAAACGAAATGGATGATCGCCTGCTTGAGCTGCGCACCACAGGCCAGGCGCCCGACGCAGCGGTACACCGCGCCTTCACTGACGGTTTCCTTGCCCTTGCTGCGCTTGACCAGTTGGGTACGCTCAACGTGGGAGCCGCACACCGGGCAACTCTCGGGGATCTGCACCGCACGGGCGTTTTCCGGGCGACGCTCGGTCACCACCGACACCACCTGCGGAATCACATCACCGGCACGGCGGATGATCACCGTGTCGCCGATCATCAGGCCCAGGCGTGCCACCTCGTCCATGTTGTGCAGTGTGGCGTTGGACACGGTCACACCCGCGACCTTGACCGGCTTCAAGCGTGCCACGGGTGTCACAGCGCCGGTGCGGCCGACCTGGAATTCAACGTCAAGCAGCTCGGTCAGCTCTTCCATGGCCGGGAATTTATGGGCAATTGCCCAGCGTGGCTCGCGGGCACGAAAGCCCAGCTCCCGCTGGTAGGCAATGCTGTTGACCTTGAACACCACGCCGTCGATTTCATAGGGCAAGGCGTTGCGGCGCTCACCGATATCGCGGTAGTAGTCGAGGCAATCCTGAATCCCCTTGGCCAGCTTCAGCTCATGGCTGATGGGCATGCCCCACTTCTTCAGCTGTTGCAGGTTGCCGATGTGGGTGTCGCTGATATCCGTGGTCACGCCATAGCAGCAGAATTCCAGCGGACGGCTGGCGGTGATCTTCGAGTCCAGCTGACGCAGGCTACCCGCCGCCGCGTTGCGCGGGTTGGCGAAGGTCTTGCCGCCAACTTCCAGCTGGGTGGCGTTCAGCCGCTCGAAACCGGCCTTGGACATGAATACTTCGCCGCGCACTTCGAGGGTCGCCGGCCAGCCGGTGCCGTGCAGTTTCAAAGGAATGTTGCGCACGGTACGCACGTTGACGCTGATGTCTTCGCCAGTGGTGCCATCGCCACGGGTGGCGCCACGCACCAGCTCACCGTCCTGATACAGCAGGCTGACCGCCAGGCCATCGAGCTTCGGCTCGCAGCTGTACTCCACCGCTGCGCCACCGCCAAACAGGTCGCCCACGGGCAGGTCCAGGCCTTCAGTGACCCGGCGATCGAATTCCAGCATGGTGCTTTCATCAAAGGCGTTGCCGAGGCTGAGCATCGGGATTTCGTGGCGTACCTGAGTGAACGCAGACAATGCCGCACTGCCGACCCGCTGCGTCGGTGAATCACGGGTTACCAGCTCCGGGTGCTCGGCTTCAAGCGCCTTGAGCTCGTGGAACAAACGGTCGTACTCGGCGTCCGGAATGCTCGGCTCGTCGAGGACGTGGTAACGGTAGTTGTGCTGATCCAGTTCAGCGCGCAGTTCGAGGATGCGGGTGTGGGCGGCGGTCATGGGTGTTCTCTCATAAAGCAAAAGAGCAGCCGAAGCTGCTCAATATGTTAGTGCATGGATTCTACAGGCAACGCTTAAGCTTGGACCTCAGCGCTTCTGTGTCAGGGCACGACGCTCGAACTCGACGATGCGCTGACGGTAATGCTCGATGGTCTGGGCGGTCAGGACGCTGCGTTGATCGTCCTTGAGTTCGCCGTTGAGTTCCTGGGACAGCTTGCGAGCTGCCGCCACCATCACGTCGAACGCTTGTTTCGGGTGACGCGGGCCCGGCAAGCCGAGGAAGAAGCTCACCGCCGGAGTGCTGAAATGGTCGATGTCGTCCAGATCGAAGATGCCCGGCTTGACCGCATTGGCCATGGAGAACAGGACTTCGCCGTTGCCGGCCATGCTTTCGTGGCGATGGAAAATATCCATCTCGCCAAAGCGCAGACCGCTTTCCAGAATATTCTGCAGCAGGGCCGGGCCCTTGAAGCCGGCGGCGTCACGGCAGATCACGCTGATCACCAGCACCTCTTCGGCAGCCGGCTGGTCCTTGACGGATTCTTTATGGGCGCTCTTGGCCGGGGACTCATCCGGGAAGTCGTCATCACGGCTGCTGAAGCTCGGGCCTTCTTCCAGGTCCAGGTTCAGGTCGCCCTGGGATGGCTCGCTGGCCGCGCTGCGCTTGCCGCGCTTGGGTTCACGGGCTTCACGCACCGGTGCGCTCATCGACGGCAGGTCGTGCTCGTCCAGGTGCGGTTCTTTATGGTTGTCCAGGACACGCGGTGGCCCCAGCAGCTCGGCGCTGCCGTCGTCGTCCGGTAAATTGGACAGGTTGCGGTCCAGGCGAAATTTCAACTTGCCCTTGCCGCCACGCATCCGGCGCCAGCCATCAAAAAGAATACCGGCAATGACAATAATGCCGATGACGATCAGCCACTCGCGCAGACCGATTTCCATGTAATCCCGTGCCTCTAATAAAAAATGCTGAAAAATAAGGGGTTTAGCACCGTGCAAACCGCTTTAAAACGTGGCGCCAACTCTATGTTCTGAATGACGTTTTGCCCACGCATACGAAAATTTGACATTAAACTAGCACGACCAAAGATAACTTTACACCGTCTGTCAAAATGCCTTGAACAAATATGTCCATTTGCCACTTTTCCCAGACCGGTAAATCACCTTACGTCCTGCTGAAAATCCTCCTTCGACCTGCGGCTCAGGATTCCACCAGCGCCATCGCCTCTTCGACATCCACCGCCACCAATCGCGAACAGCCCGGCTCGTGCATCGTCACGCCCATCAATTGATCGGCCATTTCCATGGCGATCTTGTTGTGGGTGATATAGATGAACTGCACCGTCTGGGACATCTCTTTAACCAGTCGGGCGTACCGTCCAACGTTAGCGTCATCCAGCGGGGCGTCAACTTCGTCGAGCATGCAAAACGGCGCCGGGTTCAACTTGAAGATCGCAAATACCAGGGCCAATGCGGTCAGTGCCTTCTCGCCACCAGACAACAAATGGATGGTGCTGTTCTTCTTGCCCGGAGGCCGCGCCATGATCGTTACCCCTGTATCGAGTAGATCTTCGCCCGTCAGTTCCAAGTAAGCGCTGCCACCACCGAAAACTTTCGGGAATAACGCCTGTAAACCGCCATTAATCTGATCAAAGGTATCTTTGAAGCGATTACGGGTTTCCTTGTCGATCTTGCGGATCACGTTCTCCAGGGTGTCCAGCGCTTCGACAAGATCGGCGTTCTGCGCATCCAGATAACGTTTGCGCTCGGACTGCTGCTGGTACTCGTCGATGGCCGCGAGGTTGATCGCGCCGAGTCGTTGAATGCGCGCGGCAATCCGCTCAAGTTCTTCTTCGGCTTCTTTCTCGTTGGCCTCGGCGGTCAGGGTATTGAGCACGCCGTGCAGGTCGTAGCCGTCTTCCAGCAACTGGTCTTGCAGGGTTTTGCGGCGCACCGTCAGGGCCTGCCATTCCATGCGCTGCTGTTCGAGCTGGCCCCGGATCAGTTGCGACTGTTGCTCGGCCTGGGTCCGGCGTTTTTCCGCGTCGCGCAGTTCGCGGTCGGCGTCTTCCAGGGCGATCTGGGCGGTCTTGAGCTCTTCGTCGACGGTCATGCGCTTGTCGAGCAACTCTTCAAGCTTCAGGCGCAGCTCTTCCAGCGGGGCCTCGCCCTCCTCCAGGTTGAGGCTCAGTTGCTCGCGTTTTTCGGTCAGGCGTTCGGACTGCATTTCCAGGCGCTCAAGGGCCTGGCGCGTGGAGTCGTGCTGCGCCCGCAGGGAGCCGAGGCGCACGGCCAATTGATGGGCGTGATCCTTGTGCTGGCGAGCTTCCTGGCGCACCCGGTCGAGGCGCTCGCGCAAGCTGTCGCGCTGGGCCAGCAGCAACTCGCGCTGCTCGGTGTCCAGGGCCATGCTGTCGAGGGCTTCCTGCAATTGCAGGCGTGCTTCGCCGACTTGTTCGTGTTCGAGGGCGCGTTGCTCGCCCATCTCGGCCACTTCTTCGTCGAGCCGGGTGCGGCGCAGGGTCAGTTGCTCGACCTTGGCCTTGCTCGCCGAGAGCTGGGCTTTCAATTCGCCCTGCTGGCGCGCTTCGTCCTGCAACAGCCGGCGCAGGTGTTCGCGGCCGGTCTCTTGCTGGCGCTGGGTGGCGCGCAGGGTTTGCAGCTGGTTTTCCAGGGACTCGAGTGTGGCTTCGCGCTCTTCGCGCTCGGCGGTCAGGTTGACGATTTCCTGGCCACGGGCCAATACGCCGCTTTCCGCTTCGCTGGCACGCCGTACCCGCAAAAAGTGCCGGCCGACCCAAAAGCCATCACGGCTGATCAGGCTTTGCCCTGCGGCCAACTGCCCGCGCTGGGCCAGGGCCTGCTCAAGGCTGTCGACCGGCTTGACCTGGCCGAGCCAGGGCGACAGGTCAATCGCCGCCTCCACTTTATCCAGCAGGCTGCCCGGCACGCGAGTGCCGTCCGCCGCCGGGCTGAGCAAACGCAGATCGCCCTGGGCAAAACCCGCCAGGTCAAACCCGCCAAAATCATCCACCAGCACCGCTTGCAGGTCGGCGCCGAGCACGGTTTCCACCGCCAGCTCCCAACCGGCTTCAACCTTCAGGCCTTCGGCCAGGCGCGGACGCTCGGCCAGGTGTTGGTCACGCAGCCATTCAGCCGTGCCGGTGCCCGGGTCGAGCGCCGCTTGCTGCAAGGCTTCCAGGGAAGCCAACCGGCCGTTGAGCCGCTGCAAATCGCCCTGGGCCTGCTGCTGTGCCTGGGTCGCCTGCTGCAGTTGCTGACGCAATTGCTCGAGGCGCTCCACTTGTTGTTCTTCGCTGGCTTCCAGCTCTTCCAGCGTCATTTCGCTTTCGGCGAGTTTCTCGCTCAGTTCGAGGATCGCTGCATCTTCCGGGTCGGCAGCGAGCAGCACGCGCTCTTCCACCAGGCGCCGCTGACGCTCGGCCAGGCGCTCCATGCTGGTTTCCAGTTGCTGGATGCGTGACTGCTGCACCTCAGCCTGGCGGCGCGGCTCGGCAGATTGCAGGTTGAACGTGTCCCACTGCTCCTGCCAGGCGTGCATGGTGGTTTCGGATTCTTCCAGGGCCGCAGCGGCTTCCTCGGCAGCGGCGCTGGTGACTTCCTGCTCGGGGGTGAGCATGTCCAGCTCCTCCCCGAGGGTCAGCAGCAAGGTGCGGTCGTGGCCCAGGTGCGATTCGGTTTCCAGGCGCGCACGCTCGGCTTCTTTCAAGTCGTCCTGCAACTGGCGCAAACGCTGCTGGCCGTGCTGGATGCTCTGCTCGACCCGGGCGATATCGCCGCCCACCGAATAGAAGCGCCCCTGCACCAGATTGAAGCGCTCGGACAGGTCATGGTGACCGTCCCGCAGGCGTTCGATGCTGGCGTCGGCATTGCGCTGCTCGGCCACCAGGGCTTCGAAGCTGATTTCCTGGGTGCCGATGATTGCTTCGCGCTGGCCCACCTGGTCATTCAACGCCTGCCAGCGCAGGGCCGACAGTTGCGCCTTGAGCTGACGCTCCTCGCCCTTGTATTCCTGATACTTCTCGGCGGCCTGGGCCTGGCGGTGCAGGCGCTCCAGCTGGCGCTCCAGCTCTTCACGCAGGTCAGTCAGGCGGGCAAGGTTTTCATGGGTACGGCGGATACGGTTTTCGGTCTCGCGGCGGCGCTCCTTGTACTTGGAGATGCCGGCCGCTTCCTCGATAAAGTTACGCAGGTCTTCGGGCTTGGCTTCGATCAGCTTGGAGATCATCCCCTGTTCGATGATCGAATAGCTGCGCGGGCCCAGGCCGGTACCGAGGAAGATGTCGGTGATGTCCCGGCGGCGACACTTGGTGCCGTTGAGGAAGTAGCTGTTCTGGCTGTCGCGGGTCACTTTGCGGCGAATGGAGATTTCCGCATAGGCCGCGTACTCGCCCACCAGGGTGCCGTCGGAATTGTCGAACACCAGTTCGATGCTGGCCTGGCTCACCGGCTTGCGGCTGGTGGAGCCGTTGAAGATGACGTCGGTCATCGACTCGCCACGCAGGTTTTTTGCGGAGCTCTCGCCCATCACCCAGCGTACGGCGTCGATGATGTTCGACTTGCCGCAGCCATTGGGCCCGACCACTGCCGCCATGTTACTGGGGAAGTTCACCGTGGTCGGGTCGACGAAGGATTTGAACCCCGCCAGTTTGATGCACTTGAGCCGCACGCTTAGGCTTCCGCCAACGCAGCAATGACCAGCGAGCAACTGCGCTCGCCGTAGGCCGAGAGCACCAGGCGAATCTGCGGCAGGTCACGGGCCAGCACGGCGGCGAGCAATTGCTCGAACAGCACCAGGTACTCGCTCATGGACGCCTTGCGCTGATCCAGCGCCAGGTAATAGGCGCGGTTCATCGCCGGCTGCAGGTTCTCGACGGTTTCCTGCAGGTACGGGTTGTTGGCGAACGGATAGGCGGCACGCATCACGTTGAAGCTCTCTTCGACGAAGGCGCGGATGTCCTGGCGTTCGAAGCTGGCGATCAGGCGCTGCTGGATTTGCACGAACGGCGCCATGTCGGCCTGGGTCTGCCAGCCGGCGGCGACCGCATTGCCCAGCAGGATGTACAGCTCGCCCATCAGCGTGCACAGGCTTTGCACCTTGTGGGCAGTCAGCTCGGTGACGTGGGCGCCACGGCGCGGCAGGATCGCAATCAGGTGCCGGCGCTCGAGGATCAGCAAGGCTTCGCGCACGGAACCACGACTGACATTCAGCGCCAGTGTGACCTTCTGCTCCTGGATCCGCTCCCCAGGCTTGAGATCGCCGCGAATGATACGTTCGGCGAGGTGGTGAGCGATTTGCTCGGCAAGACTATCCGGCGCCTTGAACGTCATGTTTTCCCTTCAAAATCTTCTATCGGTACAAGCGCGGCAGTGTAGCGCACTTGCCGGTTGATGGCGTACGGCCCACAGAGCGGAATTTGGCATGAAATAAGCAGCCATTAAAGTCCAGAAGCCCCCAAAAACGGCGGTTCCAGAGAACTGGACCATAATTAAGGATGTTGATATCGCATTTTCTTGACCTTTCGGTCAGAAAATCGTTGACCGAAAAGTCAGACATGACTAGATTCGGCGCAAAGCGGTTAACAACAATAATGAGTCTGCGAGGCCTTCCGTGATCCAGTTTTTACTAAACCAGGAGCTCCGTAGCGAGCACGCCCTGGACCCGAACCTGACCGTGCTCAACTATTTGCGTGAGCACCTGGGCAAATCCGGCACCAAGGAAGGCTGCGCCAGCGGCGACTGTGGCGCCTGCACCGTGGTAGTCGGCGAGTTGCATACCGACGATCAGGGCGCCGAGCAGATTCGCTATCGCAGCCTCAATTCGTGCCTGACGTTTGTCTCGTCCCTGCATGGCAAACAACTGATCAGCGTCGAAGACCTCAAGCACCAGGGCCAACTCCACAGCGTGCAACAGGCCATGGTGGAGTGCCACGGTTCGCAATGCGGCTTCTGCACCCCGGGCTTTGTGATGTCGCTGTTCGCCCTGCAAAAGAACAGTGATGCACCCGACAGCCAAAAGGCCCACGAAGCCCTGGCCGGCAACCTCTGCCGCTGCACCGGCTATCGCCCGATTCTTGCGGCCGCCGAACAGGCCTGCTGCAACAAGCCCCAGGACCAGTTCGACAGTCGCCAGGCCGACACCATCGCCCGCCTGAAAGCCATCGCCCCGACGCAAACCGGCGAGTTGAACAGCGGCGACAAACGCTGCCTGGTGCCGCTGACCGTCGCCGACCTGGCGGACCTTTACGACGCTTACCCACAAGCCCGGCTGTTGGCCGGCGGCACCGACCTCGCGCTGGAAGTCACCCAGTTCCACCGCACGCTGCCGGTGATGATCTACGTCGGCAATATCGAAGAGATGAAGCGCATCGAAAGCTTCGACGACCGCCTGGAAATCGGCGCTGCCACTCCCCTGTCCGATTGCTACAGCGCGCTCAACCACGAATACCCGGATTTCGGCGAATTGCTCCACCGTTTCGCCTCGTTGCAGATCCGCAACCAGGGCACCCTGGGCGGCAATATCGGCAACGCCTCGCCCATCGGTGATTCGCCGCCACTGCTGATCGCCCTCGGCGCGCAGATCGTGCTGTGCAAGGGCAACACCCGCCGTACCCTGGCGCTGGAAGACTATTTCATCGACTACCGCGTCACTGCCCGCCAGGACAGCGAATTCATCGAGAAAATCATTGTGCCCAAAGGCGTGCCGCTGTTCCGTGCCTACAAGGTTTCCAAGCGCCTGGACGATGACATCTCTGCCGTCTGCGCGGCCTTCAACCTGAAGATCACTAACGGTGTGATCGACGATGCCCGCGTGGCGTTCGGCGGCATGGCCGCCACCCCAAAACGCGCGAAGAACTGCGAAGCCGTACTGAACGGCGCCACCTGGAATTCCGCCACCGTGGAAAAAGCCTGCGCGGCCCTGGCCGAGGATTTCACCCCGCTGTCGGACTTCCGCGCCAGCAAGGAATACCGCCTGCTCAGCGCACAGAACCTGCTGCGCAAATACTTCATCGAACTGCAAACGCCGCACATCGAGACTCGGGTGACCGCTTATGTCTAACCATCACGCCGTGGAAAAATCCCAGGCCGAACTCGCCGAACTGTTTGCCAAGGACCTGACCAGCGGCGTCGGTCGCAGCGTCAAGCACGACAGCGCCGCCAAGCATGTCTCGGGCGAAGCGCAGTACATCGATGACCGCCTGGAATTTCCCAACCAGTTGCACCTCTACGCACGCATGTCGGACCGCGCCCACGCGAAGATCCTTAGCATCGACACCGCGCCCTGCTACGCCTTTGAAGGCGTGCGCATCGTCATCACCCACGAAGACGTGCCGGGTCTGAAAGACATCGGCCCGTTGATGCCCGGCGACCCGTTGCTGGCCATCGACACCGTGCAGTTCGTCGGCCAGGTGGTGCTGGCCGTCGCCGCCCGCGACCTGGAAACCGCACGCAAGGCGGCGATGGCCGCTGTGATCGAATACGAAGACCTGGAGCCGGTGCTGGACGTGGTCGAGGCGTTTCGCAAAAAACATTTCGTGCTCGACAGCCACACCCACCAGCGCGGTGATTCGGCGGGCGCACTGGCGACCGCGAAGAACCGTATCCAGGGCACCCTGCACATCGGCGGCCAGGAACACTTCTACCTGGAAACCCAGATCTCCTCGGTGATGCCCACCGAAGACGGCGGCATGATCGTCTACTGCTCCACGCAAAACCCCACCGAAGTACAGAAGCTGGTGGCCGAAGTACTCGACGTATCGATGAACAAAATCGTGGTCGACATGCGCCGCATGGGCGGTGGTTTTGGCGGCAAGGAAACCCAGGCCGCCAGCCCGGCATGCCTGTGTGCGGTGGTCGCACGCCTCACCGGCCAGCCGACCAAAATGCGCCTGCCGCGTGTCGAAGACATGCTGATGACCGGCAAGCGCCACCCGTTCTATATCGAGTACGACGTAGGCTTCGACGACAGTGGCCGGCTGCACGGCATCAACCTGGACCTGGCGGGCAACTGCGGTTGCTCACCGGACCTGTCGAACTCGATTGTCGACCGCGCAATGTTCCACTCCGACAACTCGTATTACCTGGGCGACGCCACCGTCAACGGCCACCGCTGCAAGACCAACACCGCGTCCAACACCGCTTACCGTGGCTTCGGCGGCCCCCAAGGCATGGTCGCCATCGAGGAAGTGATGGACGCGATTGCCCGGCACCTGGCCCTCGACCCGCTGGCCGTGCGCAAGGCCAACTACTACGGCAAGACCGAGCGCAACGTCACCCACTACTATCAGACCGTCGAGCACAACATGCTCGAAGAGATGACCGCCGAACTCGAACAAAGCAGCCAGTATTTCGAGCGCCGCGAAGCGATCCGTCGCTATAACGCCAACAGCCCGATCCTGAAAAAAGGCCTGGCACTCACACCGGTAAAATTCGGCATTTCCTTCACCGCCAGTTTCCTCAACCAGGCCGGTGCGCTGATCCATATCTACACCGACGGCAGCATCCACCTGAACCACGGTGGCACCGAGATGGGCCAGGGATTGAACATCAAGGTCGCGCAGGTGGTGGCCGAGATTTTCCAGGTGGAAATCGACCGCGTGCAGATCACCGCCACCAACACCGACAAGGTGCCCAACACCTCGCCGACGGCGGCTTCCAGCGGCGCCGACCTGAACGGCAAGGCCGCACAGAATGCCGCCGAAACCATCAAGCAGCGCCTGGTGGAGTTTGCCGCGCGCAAATATGAAGTCAGCGAGGCCGACGTTGAATTCCACAACGGGCATGTGCGGGTCCGCGATCACATCCTGACCTTTGAAGCGCTGATCCAGCAGGCGTATTTCGCCCAGGTGTCGCTCTCCAGCACGGGCTTCTACAAGACCCCGAAAATCTTCTACGACCGCAGCCAGGCACGTGGGCGGCCGTTCTACTACTTTGCGTTCGGCGCGGCCTGTTGCGAGGTGATCGTCGACACGCTGACCGGCGAGTACAAGATGCTGCGCACCGACATCCTGCATGACGTGGGCGCCTCGCTGAACCCGGCCATCGACATCGGCCAGGTCGAAGGCGGCTTCATCCAGGGCATGGGTTGGCTGACCATGGAAGAGCTGGTGTGGAATAACAAGGGCAAGCTGATGACCAACGGCCCGGCCAGCTACAAGATCCCGGCGGTGGCCGACATGCCGCTGGACCTGCGGGTGAAGCTGGTGGAAAACCGCAAGAACCCGGAAGACACGGTGTTCCATTCCAAGGCCGTGGGTGAGCCGCCGTTCATGCTCGGTATTGCCTCGTGGTGTGCGATCAAGGACGCCGTGGCGAGCCTGGGTGACTATCGCCATCAGCCGAAGATCGATGCACCGGCGACGCCGGAGCGGGTGTTGTGGGGCTGTGAGCAGATGCGCCAACTGACCGCTGCAAAAGCTGTGGAAACGGAAACCGAGCTGGCTTCGCTTTAGACCGAGGCGCTGCCTTCGCGAGCAAGCCCGCTCCCACATTTTGATTTGTGAACACATTTAAATGTGGGAGCGGGCTTGCTCGCGAAGGCGGTCGAACTGACAACAGAGATGTTGAGGTAAACATGAACAACTGGATCAGCGCCCTCGCCGACCTGCAGAACCAGGGTGAACCCTGCGTGCTGGTGACCATCATCGAAGAGCTCGGCTCCACGCCGCGCAACGCCGGCTCGAAGATGGTCATCAGTGCCGCCCAGACGTTCGACACCATCGGTGGCGGGCACCTGGAATACAAGGCGATGCAGATCGCCCGGGACATGCTTGTGCGCGGCCAGCAAAACACCCACCTGGAGCGCTTCAGCCTCGGCGCCAGCCTGGGCCAGTGCTGCGGCGGCGTGACGGTGCTGTTGTTCGAACCCATGGGCCAGGTGCAGGCGCAGATCGCGGTGTTCGGCGCCGGCCACGTGGGCCGCGCGCTGGTGCCGTTGCTGGCCAGCCTGCCATGCCGGGTGCGCTGGATCGATTCGCGGGAACAGGAATTCCCGGAACACATCCCCCAAGGCGTGCGTAAAATCGTCAGCGAAGAGCCGGTGGATGAAATCGACCACTTGCCTGTGGGCAGTTACTGCATCGTCATGACCCACAACCACGCGCTGGACCTGGAACTCACCGCCGCCCTGCTCAAGCGCAATGACTTCACCTACTTCGGCCTGATCGGCTCGAAGACCAAACGCGTCAAATTTGAACACCGCCTGCGGGATCGCGGTTTCGACACCGCGCAACTGCAACGCATGCATTGCCCGATGGGGCTGACTGAGGTCAAAGGCAAACTGCCTGTGGAAATCGCCATCTCCATCGCCGGCGAAATCATCGCCACCTATAACGCCAACTTCGGCCAGCACACTGCGAGCGCCGAACCCATTGCCAAACTGCTGCCGGTATCCCGCCGCAGCCAAGCGACTAACTGAGACGACCATGCCTTTGACACGCAAAGCCTACCGTGCCGCCATTTTGCACAGCATCGCCGACCCTGCCGAAGTGGGGATCGAAGCCTCCTACGAATATTTCGAGGACGGCCTGCTGGTGATCGACAACGGCCAGATCAGTGCCCTTGGCCACGCCAGCGACTTGCTCGCCAGCCTGCCCGCCGACATCGAAGTCACCCATTACCAGGACGCGCTGATCACCCCCGGCCTGATCGACACCCACATCCACCTGCCGCAGACCGGCATGGTCGGTGCCTATGGCGAGCAGTTGCTGGACTGGCTCAACACCTACACCTTCCCGTGTGAAAGCCAGTTCGCCGACAAGGCCCACGCCGAAGAAGTCGCGGATATTTTCATCAAGGAACTGCTGCGCAACGGCACCACCACCGCGCTGGTATTTGGCAGCGTGCACCCGCAGTCAGTGAACTCGTTTTTTGAAGCGGCCGAGAAGCTCGACCTGCGGATGATCGCCGGCAAAGTAATGATGGACCGCAACGCGCCGGACTATTTGACCGACACCGCCGAATCCGGCTACGCGGAGAGCAAGGCACTGATCGAGCGCTGGCACGGCAAGGGCCGTTTGCACTACGCGGTGACGCCACGTTTCGCACCGACCAGTACACCTGAACAACTGACCCTCGCCGGGCAGCTGCTGGGGGAATACCCGGACCTCTACATGCAGACTCACATCAGTGAAAACCTGCAGGAAGTGGAATGGGTGAAAGAACTGTTCCCGGAGCGCAAGGGCTACCTGGACGTGTACGACCATTACAAACTGCTGGGTGAACGCTCGGTGTTCGCCCACGGTGTGCACCTGTGCGACGACGAATGCGCGCGGTTGGCAGAAGCCGGTTCGGCAGTCGCGTTCTGCCCGACATCGAACTTCTTCCTGGGCAGCGGTTTGTTCAACCTGCCGATGGCCGAGAAGCACAAGCTGAATGTCGGCCTGGGTACGGACGTCGGCGGTGGCACCAGCTTCTCGCTGCTGCAAACCCTGAACGAAGCGTACAAGGTGATGCAACTGCAAGGGGCGCGCTTGAGTCCGTTCAAGTCGTTGTACCTGGCGACCCTGGGTGGTGCGCGGGCGCTGCGTCTGGAAGACAAGATTGGCACGCTGCAACCCGGCACTGACGCGGACTTCCTGGTACTGGATTACAACGCCACCCCGCTGCTCAGCTATCGCCTGAAGCAGGCCAATAACATCGCCGAGACGTTGTTTGTGTTGATGACACTGGGGGATGACCGGGCGGTGTTGCAGACGTATGCGGCGGGGCAATTGGTGCACCAACGCTGATTTAACAGGTACAACAAAACAAATGTGGGAGCG